>JAAFGU010000230.1 GCA_010365205.1 Aromatoleum sp.
GTGGCGTTACCGGCGCCGGCATTGGCGCCGGTGCCGATCGCGATGGTGGCGGTTACCACCGAGGGGGACGAGACACCCAGACGTGTCGACGCGGGCGCCCCGCCGCGCCCGGCGATCGTCTCCACGCCGTGGTTCGATGTCGACGATCCGCAGAAGCGCCTGCTCACCTATGCGCTGGGCATCTCGATCGCCGTCCACTCGGTGCTGCTGGCGATCCGGTTCGCGCCGTTCGACTTGAAGCAGATGCTCGACCGCGGCCCGCCACTCGAAGTGGCGCTGGTCAACGCGAAATCGCCGACCAAACCGACCAAGGCCGACATCCTGGCGCAGGCGAATCTCGATGGCGGCGGCAACACCGATGCCAATCGTCGCGCCAAGACGCCGCTGCCGGTGCTGCCAAAGGACAGCGCGAACAACGAGATCAGCGTCGCCACGCAGCAGGTCGACCGGCTCCAGCAACAGACCGAGGAATTGCTGACCCAGCTTCGAAGCGCGCCGTTGGCGCCCGCCGCGCCGAAGCCGACCGAGCAGACGGAAAAACCCGAACTGCCGACCGCGACCGAACTGATGCAACGGACGCTCGAGGCGATGCGGCTCGAGGCGCAGATCGCGAAAGACATGGATGCTTACCAGAAGCGGCCGAAGCGCCGCTTCGTCGGCGCGCGCGCGGAGGAATACCGCTTCGCCCGCTACGTCGAAGACTGGCGGCTCAAGATCGAACGAATCGGCAATCTCAACTATCCGGAGGCGGCGCGGCAACTGAAGCTCTACGGCAGCCTTCTCATCACGGTCTCCATCCGTAGCGACGGCAGCGTCGAACATGTCGAGGTCGATCGTTCGTCGGGCCAGCGCGTGCTCGACGCGGCGGCGGTGAAGATCGTCCAGATGGCGGCGCCCTATGCGCCGTTCCCGCCGGACATCCGACGCGACACCGACATCCTGCACATCACGCGCACGTGGAGCTTCACCCGCGCCGACGAATTGCGCAGCGAATGAGCGCGATCCGGACCAGAGCCGCGCCGCCGGTCGGCAACGACATCGCGTTGCCGGGCTCGTTCGCGTCGCGCTGATCGATGACCGCGCGCGTGCCCGGCCGCCGACCCCTTGCCGTCGTTGCGAGACTCGCGGTGTGGGCGCTCGCCGCGGCGGCGGCGGTGGTCGTGCTGTGGCTCGCGTGGATCGCCATCAGCATCGCTTGGTACCGGCATCAGCCGCCGCGCGAAACGTCGTTCATGGCGCAGCGGATGAACGAGGCGCGCGTGAAGAACCCGAAGGCCGAACTGCGCTACCAATGGGTGCCCTACACGCGGATCTCGCCGCAGTTGAAGCGCGCGATGATCGCGGCCGAGGACGCCAATTTCGTCGACCACGAAGGCTTCGACTGGGATGGCATCGCGCTGGCGCTGGAGAAAAACCAGAAGAAGGGGCGCATCGTCGCCGGCGGCTCGACGATCACGCAGCAACTGGCGAAAAACCTGTTCCTGTCGCCGTCGCGGAGCTACCTGCGCAAGGCAGAGGAGGCGGCGATCACCGTGCTGCTCGAAGCGATTCTGACCAAGCAGCGGATCTTCGAGCTCTACCTCAACGTGATCGAGTGGGGCAGCGGCGTGTTCGGGGCCGAGGCCGCGGCGCAGCGCCATTTCGGCATCACGGCGGCGCAACTGTCCGCCGAGCAGGCGGCGCGGCTTGCCGCGATGGCGCCGAACCCGCGTTTCTACGAGCGCAATCCGGGCGCTCCGGGACTCATCCGCAAGATTGGGATCATCGTCGCGCGGATGCCCGGTGCCGAACTGCCCTGAGATGCTGCGCAGGCCGCCGCGCCTGCAGTTGTGTCACCCGCATCGTCGATCCGCGTAGAATGCGCTCGGTCGCAACACCCTCTCACGCCCCTTGATCGCATCGCCGCCATGCCCGAGATCCTCGAGAAAGCCGAAGCCGAGCGGCCGCAGGCGCATGCGAGCGTCCAGGATGCGCTCGCCGAAGTAACGGCGCTTTTGCGCCGCCACCGGCTCGTCGAAGGGCTGGTGCACGAGCAGATGGAGCACGCGCCGGGGGGCGAGCGCGCCGAGCTCGTCGAAAGTCTGGTCTACCGCCAGAACAAGGCCCTGCTGCAGCGCAAGCTCGACCGGCTTCACACCGCCGACATCGCGTACGTCCTCGAGGCGCTGCCGCTGGACGAGCGGCTGTACATCTGGGATCTGGTGCGCGCTTCGCGCGACGGCGACATCCTGCTCGAGGTCTCCGACGCCGTCCGCGAGTCCCTGATTTCGTCGATGGACACCGAGGAGCTCGTCGCTGCGACCGGGACCCTCGAGGCCGACGAAATCGCCGAGCTGGCACCCGACCTCCCGCAGGAGGTGATGGACGATGTGTTCCAGAGCCTCCCGGTCGAGGAACGGGAACAGCTGCGCGCGGCAATGTCTTTCGACGACGACATGGTCGGCGCGCTGATGGACTTCGAGGACGTCACCGTCCGGCCGGACGTCACGCTCGAGGTCGTGCTGCGCTACCTGCGCCGTTTCGACGAGCTGCCGTCGCAGACCGACCAGCTGTTCGTCGTCGACCGCGACGAAAAGCTTCTTGGCGTGTTGCCGATCAACCTGCTGATCGTGACCGATCCCGACGCGACGGTCGGAGCGATCATGCGCCCGGCGCCGGTCAAGCTGCTGCAGCACGAGCACGCCGACGTCGCCGCCGGCGCATTCGAGCGTTACGACCTCGTCTCGGCACCGGTGGTCGATACCAATGACAAGCTGGTCGGCCGCGTCACCGTCGACGAGGTGCTCGACTTCGTGCGCGAGAGCGGCGAGGGGGATCTGCTGGCCCAGGCCGGCCTGCGCGAGGAGGAGGACGTCTTCGCGTCGGTCTGGGCGTCGTTCAAGAACCGCTGGGCATGGCTGGCGATCAATCTGGTCACCGCGTTCATCGCCTCGCGCGTGATAGGCCTTTTCGAGGGCTCGATCGAGAAGCTCGTCGCGCTGGCGGCGCTGATGCCGATCGTCGCCGGGATCGGCGGCAACTCGGGCAACCAGACGATCACGATGATCGTCCGTGGCGCTGCACTCGGGCAGGTTTCCAGCGCCAATGCGCGGCAGCTGATCCGCAAGGAAATCGTCGTCAGCTTGCTGAACGGCCTCATCTGGGGCGGCGTGATGGGCCTGGTCGCGATGCTGCTCTACAAGGACATTTCGCTCGGCCTGGTGATGGTGCTGGCGATGACGCTGAATCTGGTGCTGGCCGCGCTGATGGGGGTGCTGATCCCGATGACGTTGTTGAAGTTCGGTCGCGACCCGGCGCTCGGCTCGTCGGTGCTCATCACCGCGGTGACCGATTCGGGCGGGTTCTTCATCTTCCTCGGGCTGGCGACGGTGTTCCTCGTATGATCGCGTCCGCCGATGGGGCGGTGGAGAGGTCGTGGCGCGTGCCGACCGGCCCGGGGGGAGCCCGGCCGACCGCGCGCTCGCGCTCCCGCGATTTTCGTGACTCTTCAGACTGTCGAGGACGCCGCTTCGAACGGAATAAAGCGGGGGCAAAGGTGTTAGCGAGGGGTGTTCGATTGACCACCAGGGAGATTTCAAATGAATCGCAGCGTTCGCCTCATTCGCACCTTCGCCACGGCCATTGTTCTGGCCGTGCTTTCCGCTTGCGCCACGATGATGCCGGCCGCACCCGCCAAGGTCGCCGACGGTGTTCTGACCAATTCGGCCGGGATGACGCTCTACACGTTCGACCGCGATGCAGCGGGAAGCGGCAAGAGTGTCTGCAACGGGCCCTGCGCCGCCCTTTGGCCGCCATTGATGGTGGCCGGCGACGCCAAGGCCTCGGGCGACTGGTCGCTGGTCACCCGCGACGACGGCGGCAGGCAATGGGCCTACAAGGGCAAGGCGCTCTATGTCTGGTCGAAGGACCAGAAACCGGGCGACAAGACCGGCGACGGCTTCAACAACGTCTGGCGCATCGCCAAGGAGTGATCGGGCGCGGCGCGAGCGGACCCGTCAGGCGTGCCGCGATGCGTCGCGATCGCTCATGGGCCCGTGGCTTCCGCAACTCAGGTTTGACGCCGAGTCGATGACCCCCGACGCCCCGCTGCCGCATCCCGACCTGGTGGCCGCGTTGCCGCGGCTGCGCCGCTACGCGCGTGTGCTCACCAGCGATGCGTCGCGCGCCGATGACCTCGTGCAGGACACGCTGGCGCGGGCATGGGAGAAGCGGCGGCTGTGGCAGGCCGGCACCGATCTTCGCGCTTGGCTGTTCACCGTCATGCACAACGTCCACATCAATCAACTCGCACTCGCGCGCCGTGACGCCGCCAACGTCTCGCTCGACAGCGATGAGTACTCGACCTGGCAGGCGCCCGTCCGCTCCAACCAGTTCGAGCGCGTCGAGGTGCTGGAGCTGCTCGAACAGGTGGGACGGCTGCCGGCCGAGCAGCGTGAAGTGCTGTTGCTGGCCGCGGTCGAGGAACTGCGTTACGAAGAAATCGCCGCGGTGCTCGCGATTCCGGTGGGCACCGTGATGTCGCGTCTTTCGCGGGCACGCGAAAGACTGAGGCGCATGATCGGCGAAGTCGGGTCCCCTTTGAAGGTCGTCAAGATGACTCCGGGAGTCTCGCCATGAACCCCGTGCCGATCCCCGATATCGAACTGCAT
>JAAFGU010000231.1 GCA_010365205.1 Aromatoleum sp.
CGGCAGAAACAGCAGCGCCACGCCGCCGACGCCGAGCGCCGCGCCGGCAAGCGCGCGCACCGTCAGCGGCGTGGCGAAAAACAGCCTCGCACCCAGCGGATTGAGGAACACGATGGTCGAGAAAAGCACGGCGACGAGGCCGGACGCGACGTGCTGCTCGGCCCAGTACACGGCCACGTAATTCAGACCGAAGAGAAACGCGCCCTGCGCGGCGATATCCACGTGCTGGCGTGCGGAAAATGCGAGTGAGCGACTCGTCGCCTTGCACCATACCGCGAACAGGACCGCGGCCAGCGCAAAGCGATACGCGACCGACACCTCCGCTGCGACCGCGCCAAACTGAAGCGTGATGGCGTACCAGGTCGAGCCCCAGATCAGCGACGCGGTGACGAAGAGTCCGAGGTTGCTCATGGCCGTTCCACGCTGCGCACGGTCGACGCACCGACGGCGGCAGCGAGGCGCGCGAGTTCCCCGTCGAGCGCTCGCCGGAACGCGGCGCTGCGCGGACGGCTGCGCACGAACGCGAGTTCGACGTCGAGGCGGCCGGCAGCGAGGTTCGCATTCGCCCATCCGATCACATCGTCGCGCCACAGCATCGGCAGCGCGTAGTACCCGAAGACGCGCTTCGCCGGCGGCGTGTACGCCTCGAGGCGATACGCCCACCCCCACAGATGCTCGAAGCGCCGCCGGTCCCAGACCAGCGGATCGAAGGGCGCGAGCAGGCGCACGACGTCGTCGACCGCATCCTCCGCGCGCGCGCTCGCCGGCCAGACATATTCGACGCCGTCGACCTTTTCGCGGGCGAGCGTACGTCCCGCGAGCAGTCGCGCGAGCGCCCGCTCGCGCTCCGGCGCCGCGATGGAGCTTTCGGTCACCATGCGCGCGAGTTGCCGCAGACTGCCGGCCGACAGCGGTGCATAAAGATCGACGAGCAGCTCGATGATTGCCCGCGCTCGCGTCGCCGGCGCGAGCGGCCTGCCCGAAGGCGGCGGCGCGATCTCGTAGACGCGAATGCCCCCGACGCGATGCGCGACACGCAGCACGCCGCGATAGTGCAACGCCTCGAGCATGCGCGTGGTCGCGGCCGAATGCCCGCCCCAGCCGTTGGCGATGCGCGTTTTGCCGAGTGCGCGTTGCAGGTCGCGTGGATGGGTCGCTCCGTTCCGCTCGATGTGCGCGCGGATTTTCGCCGCAAGTCGCGGATGCTCTTCCTCGACCCGCCACCGGTAGGCCCGCACTCGCGGATGGAGAAAGCGACGCGAGTCGATCGGGATGACTCCGTAGACATGCAAGTGATCTTCCGCGAGCGGCAGTCGCGGATACGCGCGGTCGAGATCGCCGGCGCGATATCCGGCAACGCGATGACGCAGGATCAGATCCTGCGCGCGCGCCGGCGCGCGGATCGGATCCATCTGCACGAAGCCGAGCGCGCGCACCGCGTCCTCCAGCGAGCGCGGCGCGAACAGCGTGCGTGCGATCGCGCGCCGGCGCATTGCGGAAAGTGCGGAGTCGATCATCTGCGGCGGGTCAGGTCGCGCGCAGCGCGTCGACGATCTTCATCCGCGCCGCGCGCGCCGCGGGCAAAAATCCGCCAACGAATCCCATCAGCAGCGAAAACAACAGCGAGGCCGCCACGATCCCGGGCGTCAACGTGAACGTGAACGCGAGTTCGGCGAAGGTCTGAAAGTTCATCGTCGAGATCGACAGCAGCTGCATGAACGACGCTGCGCCCAAACCGATCAGGCCGCCGATGAAGCCAAGCAGCAGCGCCTCGAGCATGAATGCGGCGAGAATCGCGGCGCGCGAAAAGCCCAGTGCGCGCAGCGTCCCGATTTCGGAGGTGCGCGAGGCCACGCTCGCATACATCGTGATCATCGCGCCGATGATCGCGCCGATGGAAAATATCGCCGAGATCGTGGTGCCGAGGTAGCTGATGAATTTGGACAGCGCCTCTGACTGTTCAGCGTAGAAGCGCGTCTCCCGCTTTGCTTCCAGCGTCAGGCGCGGATCCGATTCGATGTCCTTCTTCACCGCGTCGAAGCGCTCGGCGTCGGCAAGCCTGAAGATCAGCGACGAGAACGCCAGGCGCCGGAACGCCTGCAGCATCTGCTCGGCGTCGCCCCAGATTTCCGAATCGAAGCCGGTGCGGCCGGCATCGAACATGCCGACCACGGTCCAGTCGCGCGACGCGAAGCGCATCGTCTCGCCGATTCCGGCGCCCTGAAAGCCTTGCGCGATCGCGCGCCCGGCGACGATTTCGGAGGTCCCCGGGCGAAACATCCGGCCCAGGACGAGGCGCACCTGCGGCCGCAGCGCGAGACCCGTCGCCGTGACGCCGCGGATGACGACGTTCGACGGCTTGCCGCTGTCGCGCTTCGGCAGGTTGATCAGAACGACCGGCTCCTTCGACACCAGCCGCAGCCCATCCTGCCCGGTCGCGATGTCGGGCAGGGTCTCTACGATTCCGGCCTGGTGCCGGTCGATCCCGCTCTGCACCTCGGATTGCGAGCCGCGGCGGATCACGACGACGTTGTCGGCCTGGCCGGTCTCGACCAGCGTCTTCTCGAGCCCGGCGGCGAGCATCAGCACGGTCGCGAACACGTAGACGACCAGCGCCATCCCGCCGGCGGTCAGCACGGTCGTCAGCTTGCGCGTCAGCAGGTTGCGCAGGATGTAGGTGAAGGGAATCGTCACGGCGGCACGACTAGGCGATCGATCGCAGCCCGTCGACGATTCGCACCTGCGCGGTGCTCCAGGCGGGCAGCGCCGCGGCGACGACGCCGACCAGGAGCGCGGCACCGAGCTGCATCGCGACGGTCTCGTCGCTGACGAAGAAGATCGGGAACAGCGTCCCCATCGCGCCGGCGAACGCGTGTGCGATCGGGAACGTCAGCGCGATGCCGACGATGCCGCCGGCGAGCGCGATGCCGATGGACTCGCCGAAGATCAGCAGCGCGACGAAGGCGTTGGAAAAGCCGAGCGTCTTGAGCGTCGCGTACTCGGCGCCGCGCTCGCGCGCCGTCATCGCCATCGTGTTGGCCATCACCGCCATGATGATGATGATGACGACGAAGCTCACCGCCTGGATCGCGAGCAGGATCGCCTCGGTCATCGCGACGAACGAGAGCTGGAACGCCTTCTCGGTCTCCGACAGCGTCTCGGCCAGCGAATTCCGGAACGTCGCGTCGATCGCCGCGGACACCTCGGCCGCCTGCTGCGGGTCCTTCAGCTGGACGACGAAGACGCCCGTCTGGTCGGCCCTGCGCGGATACAGCTTCTTGATCGTCTCGTTGAGCAGCGCCCAGTGGAAGAACATCGTCGACAGGTCGGTCCCCTGGTCGGCGCCGTCGTAGATGCCGCGCAGGTTGAACGTCCACGTTCCCGGATAGATCGTGCCGCGCAACGGAATCTGGTCGCCGATCTTCCAGCCGAACTGATCGGCGAGCTTGCGTCCGACGATCACGCCCTGGCGGTCGGTCAGGAACGCCTTTCGCTCCTCCGGCGCAAGGATGAGCTCGGGATACATGTCGAGATAGCTCGCCGGATCGATCGCGAACTGGGGAAAGAAATTGCGCTCGCTGATGTAGACGCCGCCGAACCAGTTGGCCCACGACACCGACTGCACGCCGTCGATCTGGCGGATCTTCTGGGCGTAGGTCAGCGGCAGCGAAAACACCAGCGACACGGAACTACGCGTGATGAGCCGCGCGCTGGAGCTTGCATTGGCGCCGGCGTACCAGGCATCGACGATGGTGCGCAGCAACCCGAACGCCGTGATCGCGACGACGATTCCGACGATCGTCAGCGACGTGCGCAGCTTGTGTCGAAACGCGTTCTTGAGGACGAGCAGCAGAACGAACATCGCGGCTTCGCGGCGGCGGACGCTCAGTCCGCGAGCACGCCCTTTTCCAGGTGAATCAGCCGGCGCGCCTTTTCCGCGGCTTTCGGGTCGTGCGTGACCATGATGACGGTCTTGCCGAGTTCCCGGTTGAGGCGGTCGAGCAATCCGAGAATTTCCCCGGCCGTGGTGCGGTCGAGATCGCCGGTCGGTTCGTCGGCGACGATGATCGTGGGATCGGTGATCAGCGCGCGAGCGATCGCGACGCGCTGCTGCTGGCCACCCGAAAGCTCGTTGGGATAGTGCTCGGCCCGGTCCGTGAGGCCGACCAGCGTCAGCGCCATATCGACGCGCTCGTGCCGCTCGCGCCGCGACATCGGCGTCAGCATCAGCGGCAGTTCGACATTGGCGAATGCGGTCAGCACCGGCATCAGGTTGTAGAACTGGAAGATGAAGCCGACATTGGCGGCGCGCCACGCGGCGAGGTCGCTCTCTCCCATCGTGGCGATGTCGACGCCGGCGACGAGGATTTCGCCGGAACTCGGCTTGTCGATGCCGGCGATCAGGTTCAGCAGGGTCGACTTGCCGGAGCCGGACGGCCCCATCAGCGCGACGAAGTCACCGGCGAACACGTCGAGGTTGATGTCGACCAGCACCGGGATGACCTGGCCGCCGCGCAGGTAATACTTCGTCAGCTGGCGGATCGCGACCAGCGGCGCGGCGCCCGGAGGCGGCGCGTC
>JAAFGU010000232.1 GCA_010365205.1 Aromatoleum sp.
CGGCGGCGCTTACGAGCGCGGCGAGGGCTGCCAGGCTCCAGCCGCCGGGCGCGGGGACCGACGCCGTCGTCTGATTCCTCCCCTGCGCCTGCGCGACGCCGCCCAGGCTATCCATCGAAAACGACGCCACGACGGGGGCGGCATAGACGGCGGAGCCGATGACGATCTTGCGCAATGCGTCCCGGCGGCCGGGTTCGAAGCGCTCGAGAACGCGATCAATTTTAGGGTTCGTGCCCATCGAGAGACCTCGTGTGTCCAGACCAGATTCCGGGAGCGCCCGCGGTTGAGATTCGACACCCGCCCGACGCCCATGTCGGAGAGCGCTCCGCACGCTGATGCGCGTGCGCTTTCGGTCGCCTCCGACGCGAAGAATACACCGCTTCAGCGCCGGTTGGAACCCTCGGCGGTGACCAGCAGGCCCTCGCGCAGCAACGTGGCGAGGCAGGCCTCGACGTCCTCGACGGGCGGTTTGTCGAGCCCGAAGCCGGCGGCCACCAGCGCCGGAATCTCACCCGCGCGGAGTTCACCGTCGCAGCTTTCGAGGACGAACGCGGCGGTGGGATTGAGGAAATGGATCCGGTCGCGTCGCGGGTCGTAGGCGACAAAACCGTCCACGACCTCGCGAAGCTCGATTTCCGGCGCTCGCCGGGGGCGGATGTCCCAATCCATGGCGGAGTCCACGACTTTCCCATGCGGTCAGCAACAATTCTAGACGATCCCGACACCTCGGATGCGCCGCAGCGACGAAGCGCCGCAGGGCGAGACCGTCCAACCGCTGGGCGGACTCGCTCGTTACGCCACCACTCTGCGCAAGCGCTCCGCCGCCGCGAGCAGGGTCTCCTCGCGCTTGGCGAAACACAGACGGATCACGCGGTGGTCGGTGCCGTCCTGGTAGAACGCCGACAAGGGGATCGTCGCGACGCCGTAGTCGCGGACCAGCCGCTGCGCGAACTCGGCGGCCGGCTCGTCGCTGACGCGGTCGTAGCGCGCGAGCTGGAAATAGGTGCCCGCGCAGGGCAGCAGGTCGAGCGGCGCGTCGGCGAGCGCGGTTCTGAGCAGTTCGCGCTTGCGGTCGAAAAACGTGGGCAGGCCTTCGTAGCGCGACGGCTCGCGGAGAAACTCGGCCAGCGCGTGCTGGATCGGGCTGTTGACCGTGAACACCGTGAACTGGTGGACGCGCCGGATCTCGGCGCTGATCTCGCGCGGCGCGAGCGCGTAGCCGACCTTCCAGCCGGTGGCGTGGAACGTCTTGCCGAACGAGCCGATGACCACGCTGCGCGCGGCGAGCTCGTCGTGGCTGGCGAGGCCCTCGTGCCGCGCAGCGCCGTACACCATGTGCTCGTAGACCTCGTCGCTGACGACGACGATGCCGGTGCCGCGGGTCACCGTCGCAAGTTCCGCGACGTCCGCGGCGGACAGCACGCTGGTGCCGGGATTGTTTGGCGTGTTGACGAGGATCATCCGGGTGCGCGGCGAGATCGCGCTGCGCACGGCCGCCCAGTCGATCCGGTAGCCCGGAACGGTGAGCGGCAGCGCGATCGGCGTGGCGCCGGCGAGCCGCACGGCGGGGATGTAGCTGTCGTAGGCGGGCTCGAACACGATCACTTCATCGCCGGGATGGGCGAGCGCCTGGATCGAGGTGAAGATCGCCTGCGTCGCGCCTGTGGTCACGGTGACTTCCGAATCCGGGTCGTAGGCGCGGCCGTACAGACGCGCGGCCTTACCCGCGATCGCTTCGCGCAACGCCATGACGCCCGGCATCAACGGGTACTGATTGTGGCCGGCGCGCATCGCGGCGTCGACGAGGCTGATCAGCGCCGGATCGATCGGGTAATCGGGAAACCCCTGGCCAAGATTGACGGCGCCATGCTTCTGCGCGAGCGCGGACATCACGGTAAAGATCGTCGTGCCCGTTGCGGGAAGCTTCGAGCGCAACGCGAGCGAAGGGGCGGTGGAGGCGGGCATCGGGTGCTTGGGTGTCGAGGTTGGCGCGTTCCGGTGCATGCGGGCGCGATCAGGCGCGCGCGCGGTGGGCGCGAAGCAGCTGCGCAAGCGGGCGCGCGTGACGAAGAAACTCGGTCGGTCGCGTTCTTGGGCGGGACGAGCGCCGCGAGTAAGTCGAACGAATCATCGTGTCGGCAGCTCCAGGAAATCGGCGACGCCCGGCAGTTCCCGCAGTTGCCGGAGTTCGTCGGCCGCGGGCAGCTGTGGCCGGTCACGCTTGGCATTGACCATGCAGAGAAAGCCGAGCGGCTCGTCGGGGCCGGCGCGGAACTGGTGCCAGGTCAAGGGCGGCACGGTGACGAGATCGTGCACGGCAACATCGAACACTTCGTCGCCGACGAGGCAACGGCCGCTCCCGCGAAGAATCATCACCGCGTGACTGTGGTGATGGCGCTCGAGCGTCGACCAGCCGTTCGCGCCGATTTCGAAGTAGCGCAATTGCGATGAGTACGCGGCGTCGTCGAACAGCGCCTGGCGCGTGACGTCGCGGAAAGCCTCCGCGCCATCGGCCTTGTACGGCCGCACGTCGACGCCGCGCCAGCGGAAGCCGAGGAGTCCCTTGCGCAGGGAGTGTGGTTTCATCGTCACGGTGATGGTGCGATCAGGCGCGTTCCGTCACCGAACGCGCATTGTCCGCCGCCGCGCTTTCGACGCCGGCGACGAAATCGCGGGTGCGGGCGAGCAGCGCATCGCCGGCGAGCAGCAGCGAGCCGCCGATCAGCAGCATGACGTCGGGCCCATAGAAGCGGACGATTTCCGGGACGCGCTCGATCGTCATCCCGCCGGCGGGAACCGGCATGACCGGACGCAGGCCCTGCCAGGATGATCGGCACGCGGCGGCAATCTCGGAGCAAAGCGCCGACGAGTACGCAAAGCGCCCGCCGCTGTGCGGAAAGATCGCCGCGTCGGCGCCGAGCAGGCGAAAGAGCTTGCCCAGCAGCAGTGGCGGCGTCACGCGGGCCGCGCCCATGTACGCCGGATGCGCGAGCACGGGCACCTCGAGTTCGTCGGCGACGAGTTCGTGGAACGCGGGCATGCCGACCAGCGCCGGTGCCACCAGCACCGCGCCGACGCCTTCGTCGCGAACGATCCGTGCCTGTTCACGCAGCGTTTTCGGCGCGCCGACAAGACTGGGGGCGTAGAGCGTAAGCCGGCCGGTCTCGCGCCGCGTCGCTTCGACGGCGCGCTGGCACGCGCGGACGCGGGCGACAAACGGCGAATAGGCCTGGTCGGCGAGGCCATGATCGTCCTTGACGATGTCGATGCCGCCGAGTGCGAACGTACGGCACACGCTGGCGAGCGCGTCTGGGGCGAGTCCTTGCGGCTTCAGCGCCGCGCAGGTCAGCGGACGGTGCGGGATGCCGAGGATTCGGCGCAGCCCTTCGATGCCGAATCGAGGACCCGCGAAGTGCCGGGCGAAGCCGTCGGGAAAGTCGACGTCGACGAGTTCGACGTGATCGTGCAGCGAGCTGTTGCCGAACAGCATGTTGATCGTCTGCGCGGCGTCGAAGCCGGTAGTCGCCACCGCAAGGCGGATGTCGACACGGAAGGCGCCTTCGCCGTCCTGCGCAATCGCGACAACGCGTCCGGCAATGTGATCGCGGACGAATGGATCGTGCACAGCATCGAGCGGCACCTCGACGCTCTGCTCGAGCGCGAGGGCGCATGCAGCCGATTCGATATCCTCGGCGCGAGTTCTGACGCGGTATCGGACGTTGAGCCAGGACACGGAAGGCGATTCGAATCGAAGGAGGCGAAAGGGGCGCGGCCGACCGGCGCCGCCCGCATCGAAATGCGTGGCATCGTCGGCAGCGGGAATTCTAGCGGGTTTGCCGCATTCGCGGACGGCGCTGGAACGCCGGCAATCCCTTCCGGCAGTCGACGCCGCCGCTCGTTGCAGCGACCGCGGCGAAGCGGCGTCGAATGTTGGCCGCTCAATCGGTCGCGACTGGGGCCGGCGCGGCCACGTACAGATTCGAACTCTTGAACCCGATCGGAATGCAGCCTGCCAATACCAGGAGCAACCCGCAGCAGATCAGCCTTTTCATGGTCTCTCCCCGGAGCGCAGTCGGCGACCCGCCGATGCGTCTTCCGGTAGGCTACACGGATTCGCTGGTGGCGTCCGTCCGCAGTCCGGTCTCGCCGTTCCAGATCGCCAAGGTGGCGAGGTAGCCCTCCGGCGTTTCGACCGCGTGCAATGTCCACGCCGGCGGATCGTAGGGTGGCGGCCCGGCGACGAGCCGCGGACCGCCGTCGATATCGATGTCGAGGCGGCCAAATGGCGCGGCCAGCCCGTCGCCGGTCGCCTTGCTCATCGCTTCCTTGCACGTCCAGTGATGCAGGAAGCGATGGCGGCGCGCGGCGGCGTCCAGCGGCTCGATCGTCGCGCGTTCGCGCGACGTAAGGAACTTCGCGGCCAGGCGATCGGCACCGACGCCGCGATCGGAGTGCTCGATGTCGATGCCGATACGCGTGGCCGGCGGAAGTCCTCGCGCAATCGCGATCAAGGCGACGCCGCGCGTGTGCGACACGTTGAAGTCCACGCGCAATGACGCGTCGGCGAGCTGCGGA
>JAAFGU010000233.1 GCA_010365205.1 Aromatoleum sp.
TATCGCCGTCGTCGACTCGGCAGCCGTCGCAGTATTGCTCGCGTTGAAGCGTCGCGCCAAGGAGGCCGGCCGGCCGCTCGCGTTCACCAATCTTCCGCCGCCGCTGCGCGCGCTGGCCGAACTCTACGACGTCGAGAGCTTCCTCGCCCCGTCGTAAGCGGTCATTCGGCCAGCCGCGCGCACGCGCGCCGCTTGCTGTCGTTTCGCTCTGCCCTTTCCGTCCCGCCGCCATGCCCGCCGCCGTCGAAGTCGTCAACGTTACCCGCCGCTTCGGCGCCGTACAGGCGCTCGCCGGGATCGACCTCGAGGTCCAGCAGGGAGAGTTCTTCGGGCTGCTCGGCCCGAACGGCGCCGGCAAGACGACGCTGATCTCGGTGCTGGCCGGCCTCATCCGCGCCGACACCGGCTCGGCCCGCATCCTCGGCCACGACGTGATCGCTGACTATCGCGCGGCCCGGCGCGCCCTCGGCGTCGTCCCGCAGGAACTGGTGTTCGACCCGTTCTTCACCGTGCGCGAAACGCTCGAAATCCAGTCCGGCTACTTCGGCATTCGCGACAACGCCGCGTGGATCGACGAGCTGCTGCACCACCTGGACCTCGGGAGCAAGGCGAACGCGAACATGCGTTCGCTTTCCGGCGGCATGAAGCGCCGCGTGCTGGTCGGACAGGCGCTGGTGCACAAGCCGCCGGTGATCGTGCTCGACGAGCCGACCGCCGGCGTCGACGTCGAGTTGCGGCAGAGCCTGTGGGCGTTCATCCGCAAGCTGAACCGCGACGGTCACACGATCATCCTCACCACGCATTATCTCGAGGAAGCGGAGGCGCTCTGCGGGCGCATCGCGATGCTGAAGGCCGGGAAGGTCGTCGCGCTCGACACCACGCACAATCTGCTGTCGCGCTTTGCCGGGCTCACCGTACGCCTGGTCGCCGACCGCATCCCGGCGCTGTGGCAGCCGCGCGTGCTGCGGCAGGAGGGCGGCGCGTCGTTCATCGGGCTCGACCGCCATGCCGAACTCGAGGGCCTGCTCGCGGCGCTGCGCACCGAACGGATCGCGATCGGCGAGCTCGCGCTGCAGGAGACCGATCTCGAGTACGTGTTCCTGAAGATCATGGGCGCGCCGGAAGCGGCCACGGCCCCCATGGTGATGCGCCGATGACGCCGGCCGTCGGTTCCGGCTGGCGCACGCTGCTCTACAAGGAGCTGCTGCGGTTCTGGAAGGTGGCCTTCCAGACGATCCTTGCGCCGGTGCTGACCTCGCTGCTGTACCTGTTGATCTTCTCGCACGTGCTGGAGAACAACGTTTCGGTGTTCGACGGCAAGGTCCGCTACACGGCGTTCCTGGTGCCCGGCCTGGTGATGATGTCGGTGCTGCAGAACGCCTTCGCCAACAGCTCGTCGTCGCTGATTCAGTCGAAGATCACCGGCAATCTGATCTTCGTCCTGCTGCCGCCGCTGTCCCCGGCGAATCTGTTCGCGGCGTACGTGGTCGGCGCGATGGTGCGCGGGCTGGTCGTGGGGCTCGGGGTGTTCATCGTGACGCTGTTCTTCGTCCCCTCGCTGCTGTCGATGCCGCATCCGTTCTGGGCATTGGCATTCGCGCTGCTGGGCAGCGCCATCCTCGCCACGCTGGGACTGATCGCCGGCATCTGGGCCGAGAAATTCGATCAGCTGTCGGCGTTCCAGAATTTCATCATCATGCCGTTCACATTCCTGTCCGGCGTGTTCTACTCGATCCACACGCTGCCGCCGTTCTGGCAGCAGCTGTCCCGCTTCAATCCGTTCTTCTATATGATTGACGGATTCCGCTACGGATTTTTCGGCCTGTCCGACGTCCCGCCTTTCACCAGTCTCGTCATCGTCGCGGCGTGCTGCCTCCTGCTTTCGCTGCTGACGCTGTCGCTGCTGCGACGCGGCTGGAAGCTCCGGCGCTGACGGCCTCTCCGATCCACTTCAGCGAAGACCGCCATGGTCACCATCGAATCGATCCAGCAGTCGATCGCCGCCGGGCTCGCCTGCGACCATCTCCAGGTGCGCGGCGACGGCCATCATTTCGAGGCGCTCGTCGTCAGCCCCGCGTTCGAGGGCCTTTCCAAGGTGCGCCAGCACCAGCTCGTCTACGCCGCGATGGGCGACAGGATGCGCGAGGAAGTTCACGCGCTGTCGATGACGACGCTGACGCCGGCGCAGTGGGCCGCAAGACCACGGGGCTGAGTTGGACAAGCTGCTCATCGAAGGCGGCCGTCCGCTGACGGGCGAAGTTCGCGTCTCCGGCGCCAAGAACGCGGCGCTGCCGATTCTCTGCGCGGCGCTGCTGACCCCCGAGCCGCTGGTGCTCACCAACGTACCGATTCTCAACGACGTGCGGACGATGCACAGGCTGCTCGCGCAGATGGGAGCGCGCGTCGACGCCGGCACCGCGGGCACCGTGGCGCTCGACGCGGCGCACATCGATTGGCCGCTCGCGCCCTACGAACTCGTGAAGACGATGCGCGCGTCGATTCTGGCACTCGGCCCGCTGGTCGCCCGCTGCGGCGAGGCGCGCGTATCGCTGCCCGGAGGCTGCGCGATCGGCCTGCGCCCGGTCGACCAGCACGTGAAGGGCCTGCAGGCAATGGGCGCCGAGATCGATCTCGAGCACGGCTACATCAGCGCGCGGACGGTGAGGCTGCAGGGGGTGCGCGTCGTCTTCGACGTCGTGACGGTCACCGGAACCGAGAACCTGATGATGGCGGCCACGCTCGCCGACGGCACGACGACGCTCGAAAACGCCGCCCGCGAGCCCGAAGTCGTCGACCTCGCGCGCTGCCTTCTCGCGATGGGTGCGAAGATCGCCGGCGCCGGCACCGACCGGATCACCATCGAAGGCGTGCCACGCCTGCACGGGGCTACGCACGCGATCATGCCGGACCGCATCGAAACGGGGACGTTTCTCGCGGCTGTGGCGGCCACCGGCGGCGACGCCGCGATCACCGGCACTCAGGCCGACACGCTCGAAGCGGTGCTCGACAAGCTGCGCGAAGCCGGCGCCAAGGTGACCGTTTCCGGCGACACGATCCGGCTGACGCGCACGGGCCGGCTGGCGGCCTTCAATCTGCGGACGGCGCCGTACCCGGCGTTTCCGACCGACATGCAGGCGCAAATGATGGCGCTCGCGACGCGTGCGGAAGGCACGTCGGTGATCACCGAAACGATATTCGAAAACCGGATGATGCACGTGCAGGAACTCGTCCGTCTCGGCGCCGAGATCGAAGTCGAAGGCAACACCGCAATTGTCCGCGGCGCGCCGAAGCTCACCGGCGCCGACGTGATGGCGACCGATTTACGCGCGTCGGCGTGTCTGGTCATCGCCGGCCTCGTCGCGGAAGGACAGACGACGATCGACCGCATCTACCATCTGGATCGCGGCTACGAACGGATCGAGGAAAAGCTGTCCGCGCTGGGCGCCCAGATTCGCCGGACGTCGTGATCGCGCGCAGCATCGGCGCCGATCCGGATGGGCCCTCCCCGGTGCCATGACCGACCTCAAATCCTCTCCGCTCGGCCACGCGACGACCTACGGGGACGCTTACGACCCGAGGCTCCTGTTTGCGGTCGAGCGCGCGCCGCAGCGGGCTGAGTTGGGCTTCGGCGCGGCGCTGCCGTTCCGCGGCGCCGACCTGTGGACCGCCTACGAGCTGTCGTGGCTGGATCGCGCCGGCAAGCCGCAGGTCGCGATCGCGCTGTTGACCGTGCCGGCCGAATCGCCGTGCATCGTCGAGTCGAAATCGGTGAAACTCTACCTCAGCGCGCTCAACCAGACACGCTTCGTGACGGACGCGGAGTTCGCCGCGACGATCGCACGCGACCTGTCGGAGGCGACGGGGGCGACGGTCGGCGTGACGCTCACCGTGCCGGACGCTTTTTGTGCACTGCCTCATGCCGAGCTCGACGGCGAATGTCTGGACGCGCTGCCGCTGCGCTTCGACGCGTACGCGCCTCGACCGGAGGCGCTGGCGACCGGCGGGGCGCCAACGGCGGAAACGCTGTTCACGCGCTTGTTCCGTTCGGTTTGTCCGGTGACCGGACAGCCGGATTACGCAAGCGTCCAGATCCGCTACCGCGGGACGCGGATCGATCGCGCCGGTCTGCTGCGTTACCTGGTCTCGTTCCGGCAGCATCCGGGCTTTCACGAGCATTGTGTCGAGCGCATCTTCGCCGACGTCTGGCGCCGCTGCCAGCCGCAGTCGCTCGCGGTCTACGCGCGTTTTACGCGGCGCGGCGGCGTCGACATCAATCCGTACCGGACGAGCGGCGACGAGCCGCCGCCGCCCAACGTGCGGACGGCGCGACAATGAGGCCACGCCAATGGGGGCCCGTCGAGGAGCGCGGCACGATGAAAGCGGGACGATGAGCGCGGCAACGAATTCGACCGCCGGCGCGCATGCGGTGAAGGCGTTGCGCGGCGCGGCGCTGTCGTTTGACGCCGACCCGTTCGCCGTGCCGTCGGGCGACGCGCTGCGGCACATTCCCGACGCGCTGGTGGTACTCCGCGACGGCCGCGTCGCGGCATTCGGCGCGGCGCAGGATCTGCTGCC
>JAAFGU010000234.1 GCA_010365205.1 Aromatoleum sp.
CAAAGGCGCACGCCCCGGCGTTTGCGCGCCTTCTCGCCGACGTCGATCCGGCCGCGGTCACGTCGCGCGCGGCGCTGGCGCGATTGCCGGTGACGCGGAAGTCCGAACTGGCCGAGTTGCAGAAAGCCGCGCGCCCATTCGGCGGGTTCGCGGCGGCCCGCTGGGGCGACGCGATCCGCGTGTTCGCGTCACCGGGTTCGATCTACGAACCGGAGGGCGGCGGCGCCGATTACTGGCGGCTGGCGCGGGCACTCTTCGCCGCCGGCTTCCGCAAGGGCGACCTCGTCCACAACTGCTTTTCGTATCACGCGACGCCGGCCGGCTCGATGCTCGAGACCGGGGCCCATGCGCTGGGCTGCGCGGTGTTCCCGGGCGGCACCGGCCAGACCGAGCTGCAGATCCAGGCGATGGTGGATCTCGCGCCGGACGGCTACGTCGGCACGCCGTCGTTCCTCAAGATCATTCTCGAGAAGGCCGACGAGCAAGGTGTTGCGCTGCCGTCGCTCCGGAAAGCGCTGCTGTCCGGAGAAGCGGTCCCGCCGAGCTTTCGCGACGCGCTCGCCGCGCGCGGCGTTTCCGGCTACCAGGCCTACGCATCCGCCGATCTGGGCAGCATCGCGTACGAGACCGCAGCGCGCGAAGGTCTCGTCGTCGACGAAGGGGTGCTGGTCGAACTGGTCCGTCCGGGCACCGGCGACCCCGTCGCGGCGGGCGAAGTGGGCGAGGTCGTCGTGACGCCGCTCGCCAACGCGCACTATCCGCTGATCCGCTTCGGCACCGGCGACCTGTCGGCGTTCCTGCCCGGCGCGAGTTCCTGCGGCCGCACCAACGTGCGGATCAAGGGCTGGCTGGGGCGCGCCGACCAGACGACGAAAGTGAAGGGAATGTTCGTGCATCCGGCGCAGGTCGCCGCGGTATTGAGACGCCATCCCGAGATCGCGCGGGCGCGTCTGGTCGTCGACAACGCCGGCGGCAGCGACCGGATGACGCTGCACATCGAGGCGCCGGGCGTCGCGCCGTCACACGCCGACGCGATCGTCGCCTCGATCCGCGAGATCACGAAACTGCGTGGCGAGGTGACGTTCCGCGCGCCAGGCGAACTGCCCAGCGACGGCAAGGTGATCGACGACATCCGCAAGTACGATTGAGCGAACGTCGCTGCCGCCGCGTCCGCCGCTACGTCATTGCAGTTCGATGCCGGCCTTCTTCACCAGTTTCGCGTACTTCGCCATTTCGCTGCTGAAGAACGACGCGGCGTATTCCGGCGTGCTGACGTTGATGGTGTTGCCCTGCTTGGCCATGGCTTCCCGGACCTCGGGCGTCGCGAATGCCGCAGCCACCGCAGCGTTGATCCTCTTGACGTCCGCGGAGGGCAACCGGGCAGGGCCGATGACGGCGAACCAGCCCTCGACGAGGTAGCCCGGCATTCCCTGCTCGACCATCGTCGGAATGTCCGGCGCGGCGGCCAGCCGGGTCGCGGTGCCTACGCCGATGGCGCGCAGCGTCCCGCTCTTGAGGTGCTGCTGGATGGACGGCAGAGACAACGCGCCGATTTCGACCTGGCCGCCGATCAGGTCGGTCAGCATCGGCCCGACGCCCTTGTAGGGGACGTGGGTCGCCTTGACGCCGGCCTCGTCCATGAACATCTCCGCGGCCAGATGCAGGATGGTGCCGTTGCCCGACGACCCATAGTTGTATTGACCGGGTTTGGCCTTGAGCATCGCCACGAGCTCCTGCACGCTCTTCGCCGGCACCTTGGCCGCATTGACCACCAGCACGATCGGGGTGAAACCGACGATGGCGATCGGCGTGATGTCGGCGATCGGGTCGAAGGGCAGCGACTTGTACACGCTGGGATAGATGACGTGGTTGTTGGACACCACGCTCAGCGTGTAGCCATCGGGCGCCGCCTTGACCAGCGCCGAGGTTCCGACGATGCCCCCGGCGCCGGGCTGATTGTCGATCACCACCGGATGGCCCAGCGCGATTGCAAGCGCCGGCGATGCCGCGCGGGTGATCGTGTCGACGCCGGAAGCCGTGGCGACCGGCAGGATGAATCTGATCGCTCGATCGCCCAATTGCGCGCGGACCGGGCCGAATGCGCCGAGCGTCGCGAGTCCCAGCACCAGAGTGGCTGCGCTGATCAATCCGTTGCGGCTTTCCGGGCGGTGCGCGTCCCTGGTCATTCCTGTTTCTCCTTGGGCCTTGATTTTTGACCGTGCGGCATCAGGCAACAGCCGCCTGCGCGCGCAGCGTTTCGATCTCGTCGGGTCCATAACCGATGGTCCGCAGCAATTCCGTCGTGTGCTCGCCCAGTCGCGGCGGGTCCATGCGCACGCCCAGCCGATGGCCCTGCAGCGTGATCGGGAAGAGCGTCGTCTTCACCATTTGCCCGGCCTTTTCGCCGTCGGGCAGGCGCACGTCGGCGAGTCCCCCCGTGGCGATGAGGTGGGGATCATCGTACAGGTCCTCCGGTTTGCGGATCGGCGCGAAAGGCAATCCCGCCTTCTCGAACAACGCGGTGAGATCGTCGGCCGATCGATGGGCGAGCCGCTCGCGCAACGTCTCGAGCAGCCGCGGGCGCAGCTCGACGCGCTGGTTGTTGCTGGCCAGCGCCGGATCGGCCTTGAGATCGGGAAAGCCGAGGACATCACAAAAGGTCAGCCATTGCGCATCGCTGACGGCCGCGAGAAAGATCTGCTCGCCGTCCTTGACCGTGAACACGTCGTAGACCGCCCAGGGGTTGTCGCGCGCGGGCATCGGCGCCGGGGGCTTGCCGGTCATCGCGTACTGCAGCATGTGCTGGCCCATCAGAAATACGTTGTTTTCGAACAACGCCGACTGCACCTCCATCCCCTTGCCGGTGATGCCGCGTTGAATCAGCGCACCGAGCGCGCCGATCGCACCGAAGAGCCCGCCCATGATGTCGTTCACGCTGGTCCCCGCGCGCAGCGGATCGCCGGGCCGGCCGGTCATGTAGGCGAGGCCCCCCATCATCTGCACCACTTCATCGAGAGCCGTTCGGTTATCGTAGGGCCCCGGCAGGAAGCCTTTGTGACTCACGTAGATGAGGCGGGGGTTTGCCTGCGCCAGTGCGGCGTAGTCGAGCCCGTATTTGCCCATGGTGCCGGGCTTGAAATTCTCCGCGACCACGTCGGCG
Source organism: Aromatoleum sp. (assembly GCA_010365205.1). Classification (GTDB taxonomy): domain Bacteria; phylum Pseudomonadota; class Gammaproteobacteria; order Burkholderiales; family Casimicrobiaceae; genus CAIWHR01. The sequence continues at coordinate 3,161 of JAAFGU010000234.1, forward strand.
CTGGCCGCAAGCTTGCGCGCCACTTCCGCACCGACCGGATTGTGCAAGTCGATCGCGATGCTCTTCTTGTTGCGATTGAACATCGGGAAGAAGCCGGAGCCGGCGCCGAGCAACCGACGCGTGCGGTCGCCCTCGATCGGTTCGATCTTGATCACTTCGGCGCCCATGTCCGCCAGTACCATGCCGCAGGTCGGGCCCATCACCATGTGCGTGAATTCGACCACACGCAGGCCCGCGAGGGGCTGCGGGGGTGAGCTGTCCGTGACGGCGTTCATGCCTTGCAGGTGATTCTAGAGCTTGCCCGCTGGAGCGGCCGACATCGTCTTGGGCAGACCGGCACGCCACAGCGAGCCGTACAGCGTCTCGCCGTCGAGCCACTGCGCGAGCTTCGCGCGCAGCGCGATCAGCTTGTGGAAGTCCAGGCCCGAGGCCACTCCCATGCTGGCAAAAAGATAGGCCACGTCTTCGGTCGCGACGTTGCCGCTGGCGCCGGGCGCGTGCGGGCAACCGCCAATGCCGCCGAGACACGCATCGAAGCGCGTGATACCCGTTTGCCACGCCGCATAAACGTTCGCCATGCCCAGCCCGCGGGTGTCGTGAAAATGGCCGCAGGTGAGACGGTCGCCGGCGACGCGCAGGCAGCGCTCGAACAGATCGCGCACCATTTCCGGATCGGCATAGCCCACCGTGTCGGCGAGGCCCACGCGGTCGACGCCGGCGTCGAGCGCCGCCTGCAGGAGGCGCAGCACTTCCGCGGGCTCGACCCGTCCTTGCAGCGTGCAACCGAAGGCGGTGCTGATGCCGACCTCGATCAGGCAGCGGGAGCCGGTGCTTCCGCCTGAAGCATCGCGCGCGGCGCGAATGCGCCCGATTTCCTGCACGACCTCGTCGGGGGTCTTGCGCAAATTCGCGAGGCTGTGGGCGTGGCTCGCCGACAGCGGCAACAGCATGACGTCGGCCCCGGATTCGAGTGCGCGCTGCGCGCCCTTCAGATTGGGGACCAGCACCGACACGCAGAGGTCGGGCAGCGTCTTCGCGTACGCCACCAACTCTGCGGTGTCGGCGAGCTGCGGCAGCAGGCGGGGAGGAACGAAGGAGCCGACTTCGATCTCGCGCTGGCCGGCGGCGTGCGCCTCGCGGATCCAGGCGATCTTCTGCGCCGTGGGCAGCACGCGGGCGATGCTCTGCAGGCCGTCGCGCAGGCCCACTTCGCGAATGATGACGGGCTTGGGTCCGGGGCTGGTTCGAGTGGCCATGGCGTTGAACGCAAAATTGTAGACATTCCGCCGGACGGGAGGACACGGGTTGGCGGAGTTGAAACTTTTCTTCGACGTGCCGCCGCCGAGTGGGGGCACGGAATGTCGCCGCTAGCGCGGCGGCGCCCAGCCGACCGGCCGTTCCGCCG
>JAAFGU010000235.1 GCA_010365205.1 Aromatoleum sp.
CGTGCGAGCTGGAGCCGGTACGCGGTGCCGGCCTTGAGTTCGGCTGTGCCGGCGTCGAGGTAAGTGGTTATTTTGTTTGCGAATTCTTGATTGTCGTCGGTCATGGCGTTACCCCTTTGGCCTTGAGCATTTCGGCCAGTGCATGGACGGCGCGGGAACAGTGGGTCTTCACACTGCCCTCCGAGCAACCCATCGCTGCAGCGGTTTCGGCAACATTGAGCTCTTCCCAGTAACGCAACAGAAAGGCTTCCCGTTGACGCGCCGGCAGCCGCGTCAGCGCCTGTTCGATAAGGGCCACAATTTGAACTTGCTGGAGCTGGTCCGCGGGATTGACCGGAATGTTGGAGTCCTGTTTTGCCGCAATGGTTTCGAGCGGATCGTAATCGTCATCCTTTTCATCACCTTTCCCCAGCGCCGACAGCACCGTCGTCCAGGTCGAGCGGACCTTCTGGCGGCGGAAATGGTCATGGATCGTGTTTTGGAGGATGCGCTGAAAGAGCATCGGCAGCTCGTCCAGCGGCTTTTCCGAATATTTCTCCGTCAGCTTCAGCATCGCGTCCTGCACGATATCGAGCGCCGCGTCCTCGTTGCGGACTGCAAACATCGCCTGCTTGAAGGCGCGCCGCTCGACGCCCGCGAGAAAGGCCGAAATTTCTTGAAGGGTGGCCAGAGGATCGGTCCAAAGGGAAAGGATGGGATTTGCCGGCGGCACGTTCGTCGGCGCCGCGGGCCAACGCACGCGCTACTCGCCGATTATAGGTCGCAACCGCAGGGCCGCCATTGTGCGGCGCAATGGCTTGACCGCCGCAATCGCCCCGGGTAAGGTTATTCCTTCGGTCGGACAGGGCTGATGCTGTCCTGCAAAAAGCGGCCGTTTGCGCCCCCTCCGGCGATGCCACAAGCGTTGCGGAGAACCCCTCGGGGCGCGGCCGATGCAGTCCCAATAGCGGCTTTCTACCCGATTCAAGCCCAGGCGGGCGCGTCCACCCCAATGCGCGCCGGACAGTTTCGACGTACTCCGTGCGCTTCCCTTCGTTCCGAAGCAAAGCGGCGGGGTTTTCCACGATTACGCTTGAGGCAATGCCATGCAACTCACGGGTGCAGAAATCGTCATCCGCTGCCTGCAGGAAGAAGGCGTCGAGTACGTCTTCGGATATCCGGGCGGCGCGGTTCTGAACATCTACGACGAGTTTTTCAAGCAGGACAAGGTCAAGCACGTTCTCGTCCGGCACGAGCAGGGCGCCGTGCACGCCGCCGACGGCTACTCGCGGTCGTCGATGAAGACCGGCGTCTGCCTCGTCACGTCGGGCCCGGGCGTCACCAACGCGGTGACCGGCATCGCTACCGCCTACATGGACTCGATCCCGATGGTTGTGCTCACCGGCCAGGTGCCCACGCACGCGATCGGCCAGGATGCTTTCCAGGAGTGCGATACGGTCGGTATCACGCGGCCCTGCGTCAAGCACAACTTCCTGGTGAAGGACGTCAAGGACCTCGCCGTCACGATCAAGAAGGCGTTCTATCTGGCGTCGACCGGGCGCCCGGGTCCGGTACTCGTCGACATCCCCAAGGACATCACCCAGGCGTCGACCGAATTTTCCTATCCGAAGACGGTGTCGCTGCGTTCGTACAACCCGGTGACCAAGGGCCATGCGGGCCAGATCAAGAAGGCCGTCCAGCTGCTGCTCGAAGCGAAGCGGCCGATGATCTACGCCGGCGGCGGCGTGATCCTCAACAACGCGGCGCCGCAGCTGACTCGCCTCGTCCGCCTCGTCGGCTGTCCGTGCACGACCACGCTGATGGGCCTGGGCGGCTTCCCCGCCACCGACCCGCAGTTCACCGGCATGCCCGGCATGCACGGCACGTACGAGACAAACATGGCGATGCAGAACTGCGACGTCCTGATCGCCGTCGGCGCGCGATTCGACGACCGGGTGATCGGCAATCCGCAGCACTTCTACCGCGCCGACCGCAAGATCGTCCACATCGACATCGACCCGTCGTCGATCTCCAAGCGGGTCAAGGTGGACGTGCCGATCGTCGGCTACGTCGCCGACGTGCTCGACGAGATGCTGAAGCTGATCGAGTCGTCGCCGCAGCGGCCGGACCCTGCCGCACTGAAGACCTGGTGGGCGGAGATCACGGAGTGGCAGCGCAAGGATTGCCTGAAGTACGATACCAAGAGCGATCTCATCAAGCCCCAGTACGTGATCCAGAAGCTCTACGAGATCACGAGCGGCGACGCGTTCGTCACTTCCGATGTCGGGCAGCACCAGATGTGGGCCGCGCAGTACTACAAGTTCGACGAGCCGCGCCGCTGGATCAACTCGGGCGGCCTGGGCACGATGGGTTTCGGACTGCCGGCCGCGATGGGCGTGCAGATGGTGAACCCGGGCGCGCCGGTCGCCTGCGTGACCGGCGAAGCGTCGATCCAGATGTGCATTCAGGAGCTGTCGACCTGCAAGCAGTACCACCTGCCGATCAAGATCGTGAACCTCAACAATCGCTATCTCGGCATGGTGCGGCAGTGGCAGGAGTTCTTCTATGGCAACCGCTATGCCGAGAGCTATATCGATGCGCTGCCCGATTTCGTGAAGCTCGCAGAGGCCTACGGCCACGTCGGGATGAAGATCGAGAAGCCGGGAGATGTCGACGGGGCGCTGCGCGAAGCGTTCAAGCTCAAGGACCGTCTGGTGTTCATGGATTTCATCACCGACCAGACCGAGAACGTTTTTCCGATGATTCCGGGCGGCAAGGGCCTGACCGAGATGATCCTGGCGGAGGAGCTCTGAGCATGCGCCACATTCTTTCGATCCTGGTCGAGAACGAGGCTGGCGCGCTGTCGCGGATCTCGGGCTTGTTCTCCGCCCGCGGCTACAACATCGAGTCGCTGACGGTGGCGCCGACCGAGGACGTCACGATGTCGCGAATGACGATCGTCACGATCGGGTCCGACGACGTCATCGAGCAGATCACCAAGCAATTGAACAAGCTGGTCGACGTGGTCAAGGTCGTAGACCTGACCGAGGGCAATCACATCGAGCGCGAGCTGATGCTGGTCAAGGTGCGCGCAGCGGGCAAGGACCGCGAGGAAATGAAACGGCTCGCCGACGTCTTCCGCGGCCGCATCCTCGACGTCACCGACAAGAGCTATACGATCGAACTGACCGGCACCGGGTCGAAGCTGGACGCGTTCCTGCAGGCGATCGAGCCCGGCGTGATCCTGGAGACGGTGCGGACCGGCGCGTCCGGCATCGGCCGCGGCGAACGAATCCTGCGCATCTGATCCAGCGCATGACCAACGAGGAGCGGGCGGTGATGCGCGCTCCGGCCAAAAGGAGAGCAGAAATGAAGGTCTACTATGAAAAGGACGCCGACCTGTCGCTGATCAAGGGCAAGAAGGTCACGATCGTCGGCTACGGGTCGCAGGGCCATGCGCACGCGCAGAACCTCAACGACTCGGGCGTCAAGGTCACGGTCGGGCTGCGCAAGGGCGGCGCGTCGTGGGACAAGGCGAAGAAGGCCGGCCTCAAGGTCGCCGAGGTTGCCGACGCAGTCAAGAGCGCTGACGTCGTGATGATGCTGATGCCGGACGAGCACATCGCCGCGACGTACAAGGGCGACGTTGAGCCGCACATGAAACAGGGCGCGACGCTCGCATTCGCGCACGGCTTCAACATCCACTACGGGCAGGTCGTGCCGCGCGCCGACCTCGACGTCGTGATGATCGCGCCGAAGGCACCGGGCCATACGGTGCGTTCGACTTACGTCGCCGGCGGCGGCGTGCCGATGCTGATCGCGGTCCACCAGAACGCATCGAAGAAGGCGCGCGATGTCGCGCTTTCCTACGCCGCGGCGATCGGCGGCGCACGCGCGGGCGTCATCGAGACGAACTTCCGCGAGGAGACGGAGACTGACCTCTTCGGCGAACAGGTCGTGCTGTGCGGCGGCCTGGTCGAGTTGATCAAGGGCGGCTACGAAACGCTGATCGAGGCGGGCTACGCGCCGGAAATGGCGTACTTCGAGTGCCTGCACGAGGTGAAGCTGATCGTCGACCTGATCTACGAGGGTGGCATTGCCAACATGAACTATTCGATCTCGAACAACGCCGAGTACGGCGAATACGTGACGGGGCCGAAGATCGTCACCGCCGAGACGAAGAAGGTGATGAAGGAAGTGCTGACGCGCATCCAGTCCGGGGAATACGCGAGGGACTTCATTCTCGAGAATCGCGCCGGCGCGCCGACGCTGCTGTCGCGCCGCCGCCTGATGGCCGAGCATTCGATCGAGACGGTCGGCGCGAAGCTGCGCTCGATGATGCCGTGGATCAAGAAGAACAAGCTGGTCGACCAGACGCGCAACTGACGCGGGCGCCACCGACGTGAAGGCCCGGCGCTATGCTGACGCTCCACGCTTTTCGCGGCAGCGTCGCGTGACGCGACATTCCGAACGGACGCCACGCCGCCTCCAGCGCGGCTGGGTCGGTTTGGTCATCCTCCTGCTTGCGCTCGTCATCGTTGCGATCCTCGCGACCGATTCGCTGAAAAAGTATGGAATGCTCGG
>JAAFGU010000236.1 GCA_010365205.1 Aromatoleum sp.
CGGCGGAGTAACGTTTGCAGAGGAGGCGATGATGGCGTCGAAAGCCATGAATTGCTTTCTACGAGTTGTGGCAAATCTCGCCCGGCTCGACATCATTATGGGGATCGCGGTCACGATCGCGCTCCTGATTTATTTGACGCTTCGCTCATCGTGAGATCGACGGAACAGAAATGACGAAACTCATCATCGACGGCAAAGAGATCGATGTCCCCGCCGAGTACACGCTGTTGCAGGCGTGCGAGGCGGCGGGCGCCGAGATCCCGCGCTTCTGCTATCACGAGCGGCTGTCGATCGCCGGCAATTGCCGGATGTGTCTGGTCGAAGTGAAGGGCGGACCGAAGCCGGTCGCCTCCTGCGCCTGGGGCGTGCGCGACTGCCGCCCGGGCCCAAAGGGCGAGCCGCCGGAGATCTCGACCAAGTCGCCGATGGTCAAGAAGGCCCGTGAGGGCGTGATGGAATTCCTGCTGATCAACCATCCGCTGGATTGCCCGATCTGCGACCAGGGCGGCGAGTGCGATCTGCAGGACCAGGCGATGGGCTACGGCGTCGACACGTCGCGCTTTGCCGAGAACAAGCGCGCCGTCGAGGACAAGTACCTCGGCGTGCTCGTCAAGACCTCGATGAACCGCTGCATCCAGTGCACGCGCTGCGTCCGTTTTGCCACGGAAGTCTGCGGCGTGCCGGAAATGGGCCTGCTCGGCCGCGGCGAAGACGTCGAGATCACCACCTATCTGGAAAGCGCTTTGACCTCGGAATTGCAGGGCAACCTGGTCGATATCTGCCCGGTCGGCGCCTTGACGTCGAAGCCCTATGCTTTCGCCGCGCGCCCCTGGGAGCTTGGCAAGACGCAGTCGATCGACGTGATGGACGCGGTCGGATCCGCGATCCGCGTCGATACCCGCGGCCGCGAAGTGATGCGCATCCTGCCGCGCATCAATGAGAACGTGAACGAGGAGTGGATCTCCGACAAGACGCGGCACATCGTCGATGGCCTGCGCACCCAGCGGCTGGATCGCCCCTATATCCGCGAGAACGGCAAGCTGCGCGCCGCGAGCTGGGCGGAGGCGTTCGGCGCCGTGGCCGCCAAGGTGTCGGTCACCCAGGCCAGCAAGATCGGTGCGATCGCCGGCGACCTCGCCGCGATCGAGGAAATGTTCGCGCTGAAGCAATTGCTGGCCAGCATGGGCTCGGCCAATGTGTCGACTCAGGACGGTAGCGCCTTCGACCCCGCCGCCGGCCGCGCCTCCTACATCTTCAACCCGACCATCGCCGGGATCGAGGAAGCCGACGCGCTGCTGATCGTCGGCTCCAACCCGCGCAAGGAAGCCGCCGTTCTCAACGCGCGCATCCGAAAGCGCTGGCGCACCGGCCAGTTGAAGATCGGCGTGATCGGCGAGAAGGCCGACCTGACCTATCTCTACGACTATCTCGGCGCCGGCACGGAATCGATGAACGAGCTGGCCGCCGGCAAGAACGACTTTGCCGACGTGTTGAGGAACGCCAAGAAGCCGATCGTGCTGGTCGGCGCGGGTGCCGCAGCGCGTCCCGACGGCGCCGCGGTGCTGGCGCTGGCCGCGAAGCTCGCGACCGATTTCGGCGCCATCACGGAGGGCTGGAACGGCTTTGCCGTGCTGCAGGCGACGGCCTCCAAGGTCGGCGCGCTGGACATCGGTTTCGCGCCGGGTGCCGGCAGCCTCAGCGTGGCCCAGATGACCGCGCCGGGTGCAATCGACGTGCTGTTCTCGCTCGGCGCCGATGAAGTGAAGGTCGCCGACGGCACCTTCGTCGTCTATATCGGCACCCATGGCGACCGCGGCGCGCACCGCGCCGACGTCATCCTGCCGGGTGCGGCCTATACCGAAAAGTCCGGCCTCTACGTCAACACCGAAGGCCGTGTGCAGATGGCCGCGCGCGCCGGGTTCCCGCCGGGCGAGGCCCGCGAAGACTGGGCTGTGATCCGCGCTCTGTCCGACGTGCTTGGCCACCGGCTGCCCTATGATTCGCTGGCCGCGTTGCGCCAGGCGATCTTCAAGGCGGTGCCGCATCTGATCCGGCTCGATCAGATCGAGGCTGGCGACGCCTCGGTGATCAAGACCCTTGCGGGGAAGGGCGGTAGCGTCGAGAAGACGCCGTTCAAGACCTGCATTGAGGATTTCTACCTGACCAACCCGATCGCACGCGCGTCAGCCATCATGGCGGAATGTTCCCGCCTGGCTTCCGGCCAGATACTGACGGCGGCGGAGTAAACCGATGGCTGATATCTGGACTAGCACCCTGTGGCCGCTGATCGTCATGGTCGCGCAGTCGCTTCTCGTGCTCGTAGTGTTGTTGATCGCGATTGCCTTCATCCTGCTGGGCGATCGCAAGATCTGGGCGGCGGTGCAGATGCGCCGCGGACCCAACGTGGTGGGGCCGTTCGGCCTGCTGCAATCCTTCGCCGATCTCTTGAAGTTCGTGCTCAAGGAGCCGGTTATTCCGTCCGGCTCCAACAAGGGCGTGTTCCTGCTGGCGCCCTTGGTGTCCTGCGTGCTGGCGCTGGCCGCCTGGGCCGTGATCCCGATGAACCTCGGCTGGGTGATCGCCGATCTCAACGTCGGCGTGCTCTACATCTTCGCGATCTCGTCGCTGTCGGTGTACGGCATCATCATGGCCGGCTGGTCGTCGAACTCGAAATATCCGTTCCTCGCCGCGCTCCGCTCGGCCGCGCAGATGGTTTCTTATGAAGTCTCGATCGGCTTTGTCATCATTACGGTCATGCTGTGCGTCGGCTCGCTGAACCTGTCGGCGATCGTCATGGCGCAGGACGGCAAGTGGGGCATGCTGGGCTGGTACTTCATCCCGCTGTTCCCGATGTTCGTGGTGTTCTACGTCTCGGCGCTCGCGGAAACCAACCGTCCGCCCTTCGATCTCGTCGAGGCCGAATCGGAGCTGGTCGCGGGCTTCATGACGGAATACGGCTCGACGCCGTACCTTTTGTTCATGCTCGGCGAATACGTCGCCATCGTCACCATGTGCGCGCTGGCCACCATCCTGTTCCTCGGCGGCTGGCTGTCGCCGATCCCGTTCGCACCGTTCACCTGGGTGCCAGGCATCATCTGGTTCACGCTCAAGGTGCTGTTCATGTTCTTCCTGATTGCGATGGCGAAGGCGATCGTGCCGCGCTACCGCTATGACCAGCTGATGCGTCTGGGCTGGAAGGTGTTTCTGCCGCTGTCGCTGGGCTATGTCATCCTCGTCGCGGCCGTGCTGCAATTCGGGGGGCTTGCTCCGAAATGAGGTCACTATGAATATCAGGGCAACCGCTCATTCGCTGCTGCTGGCCGAGTTCGCATCCGCGTTCGTCCTCGCCATGCGCTATTTCTTCCGGCCGAAACCGACGCTGAATTATCCCTTCGAGAAAGGGCCGATTTCGCCGCGCTTCCGTGGAGAACACGCGCTGCGCCGCTATCCGAACGGCGAGGAACGCTGTATCGCCTGCAAGCTGTGCGAGGCCGTTTGTCCCGCGCAGGCCATTACCATCGAGGCCGGTCCGCGCCGCAACGACGGCACGCGCCGCACCGTGCGCTACGACATCGACATGGTGAAGTGCATCTATTGCGGGCTGTGCCAGGAAGCCTGTCCGGTCGATGCGATCGTCGAGGGACCGAACTTCGAATTCGCGACCGAGACCCGTGAGGAACTGTACTATGACAAGGCGAAACTGCTCGCCAACGGCGACCGCTGGGAACGAGAGATTGCCAAATCGATCGAACTCGACTCGCCGTACCGGTAGGACACAGTCATGATTGCCGCATTGTTCTTCTACCTGTTCGCCGGCGTCTGCGTCGCCAGCGCGGTGATGGTGATTGCCTCGCGCAATCCCGTCCATGCCGTGCTGTTCCTGATCCTCGCTTTCGTCAATGCGTCCGGCCTGTTCGTGCTGATGGGCGCCGAATTCCTCGCCATGCTGCTGATCGTCGTCTATGTCGGCGCGGTCGCGGTGCTGTTCCTGTTCGTCATCATGATGCTCGATGTCGACTTCGCGCAGCTGCGCGAAGGCTTCATCGAATACCTGCCGTTCGGCCTCCTGATCGGCGTGATCTTCCTCGCCGAGCTGCTGCTCGTGGTCGGCGGCTGGGTAATCAACCCGAACGTCACCAAGTCGATCACCTCGGCGATCCCCGCCGGCATTTCCAACACCGAGGCGCTCGGCCTGGTGCTGTATACGAAGTACATCCATTACTTCCAGCTCTCGGCGATGGTGCTGCTGGTGGCAATGATCGGCGCGATCGTGCTGACGCTGCGCCACAAGGCGACCGTCAAGCGCCAGGACATCAACGTGCAGAACGCCCGCACGCCGGCGCTCGCCATGGATGTGCGCAAGGTCACCGTCGGGCAGGGCCTGCAGGACGCGGACGCCTCGGAGTGGGTCAAATGACGATCGGTCTCGGACATTACCTGGCGGTCAGCGCGATCCTGTTCACGCTCGGCATTCTCGGCATCTTTCTCAACCGCAAGAACGTCATCGTCATTCTGATGTCGATCGAGCTGATCCTGCTGGCGGTCA
>JAAFGU010000237.1 GCA_010365205.1 Aromatoleum sp.
CGGGCTCAAACCTTGATCGACCGGCCGCTTGACGGCGCTGACGCCGGGGCAAACAATTCCACGCAACAGCCGCCCAACCCTTGTCGGAGATCCCCATGTCGTTGACCACGCCGGCCGCCCGCCGCGACCTTTCCTATCATCTGCATCCGGCAACCAACCTTCGATCGGTGCAGACCGAAGGCCCGCTCGTGATCACGCGCGGCGAAGGCGTCTACGTCTACGACGACGAAGGCCGGCGCTACCTCGAAGGCATGGCCGGCTTGTGGTGCGCGTCGCTCGGGTTCTCCGAACGACGACTGGCGGATGCCGCGTACCGGCAGATGTGCGAGTTGCCGTTCTATCACAGCTTCGGCGGCAAGGTCCCCGCGATCAGCACGGAACTCGCCGAGCGCCTGGTCCGGATGGCGCCCGCGGGCATGAAGAAGGTGCTGTTCGCCAATTCGGGCTCCGAGGCCAACGACACCGCGATCAAGCTGGTGTGGTACGTCAACAACGCGCTCGGCCGGCCGAAGAAAAAGAAGATCATCTCGCGTCAGCGGGCGTATCACGGCGTCACCATCGCGACGGCGAGCCTCACCGGCCTCGCGTTCGCGCACACGGACTTCGACCTGCCGATCGACCGCATCCTCCACACCGACTGCCCGTACTACTATCGCGGGGCGGCGGCGGGCGAGTCCGAGGAGGCCTACGCCGAGCGCCTCGCCGCGAGTCTGGAACAGATGATCCTGCGCGAGGGCCCCGATACGGTCGCCGCGTTCTTCGCCGAGCCGGTGATGGGCGCGGGTGGAGTGATCGTACCGCCCGCAACCTACTTCGATCGCGTGCAGCCGGTCCTGAAAAAATACGACCTCATCTTCGTCGCGGATGAGGTGATCTGCGGATTCGGCCGTACCGGCAACATGTTCGGTGCGCAAACCTTCGATTTGCGGCCGGACATCATGACGCTGGCGAAGGCCCTGTCCGCCGGCTACCTGCCGGTATCGGCGAATCTGGTGTCCGGCGAGCTGTACGAAATCCTGCTGGCCCAGAGCGACAAGCTCGGCATTTTCGGCCACGGCTACACGTATTCCTCGCACCCGGTGCCCGCCGCCGTCGCGCTCGAAACCCTGAAGATCTACGAGGAGCGTGACATCGTCGCGCAGGTCCGCCGGGTCGGCCCGCGCATGCAGGCGGGAATCCGCAGCTTCGCCGATCATCCGCTGATCGGCGACGCGCGCGGCATCGGGCTCATCGGCGCTGTCGAAGTGGTTCGCGACAAGGCGACCAAAGAAAGCTTCGACGCGAAAGCCGGCGTCGCGGCGTACCTGGTGCGGCGTACGCAGCACCACGGCGCGATCCTGCGCAACATGCCCGGCGACATCGTCGCGTTCAGCCCGCCGTTGATCATCACCGACGCCGAAATCGACGAAATGATGGCCTGCTTCGGCAAGGCGCTCGACGACACCTGGGCGATGGTGAAAGAAAAGGGTTTGGTCTGAACACTCCGAGAGTTGCGCACGGACGAGCGGGGAAGCGCTGAACCATGGCGGGGCAGAAGACGATCATCGTCACCGGCGCCAGCCGCGGCATCGGGCACGCTACGGCGCTGCGCTTCCACCAGCAGGGATGGCGCGTCATCACGGTATCGCGCAATCCGCCGCCGGGACAGTGTCCGTGGAGCCTCGGCCGCTCGCACATCCTGCTCGACCTGTCCGATCTCGATAACATCGTCCGCTGCGTCGAGGTCATGCGCGGCATGCTCGCCGACGGCGAATTGCATGCGCTGGTGAACAACGCGGGGATCTCGCCCAAAGGGCAGGGCGGCTCACGGGTGAACTCGCTGACGACCGACCTCGCGACATGGCAATCGATGTACAACACGAATTTCTACGCGCCGCTGTTGCTCACGCGCGGCTTTGCCGCCGAGCTTGCCAAGGCTGAAGGGGCGGTGGTCAACCTGACGTCGATCGCGGGCTCGCGCGTGCATCCGTTCGCGGGCTCGGCCTATGCGACGTCGAAGGCGGCGCTCGCGGCATTGACGCGCGAGATGGCGTTCGACCTGGCGCCGGTGAACGTGCGCGTCAACGCCGTCGCCCCGGGCGAGATCGACACGACGATCCTGTCGCCGGGAACCGCGGAAATCGTCAATCGCGACATCCCGCTCAAGCGGCTCGGCACGATCGATGAAGTCGCGGACCTGATCTGGTTCCTCTGCTCGCCGCAGGCCAAATACATCACCGGCGCCGAAATTCCGATCAACGGCGGCCAGCACGTCTGATCCGCGATGTCCCTTCCCATCGTCCGCTTTGTCGGCATCCACAAGACTTTCGACGGGATCCAGCGCGTCGTCGAGAATCTCGATCTGGACATCGAGCGCGGCGAGTTCCTGACGCTGCTCGGTCCGTCGGGCTCGGGCAAGACGACCACGCTGATGATGCTGGCCGGCTTCGAGACCCCGACCGCCGGCGAGATCCTGCTCGACGGCAAGCCGCTGTCGCACAAGCCGCCGTACCAGCGCGACATCGGCATGGTCTTCCAGAACTACGCGCTGTTCCCGCACATGACGGTGGCGGAGAATATCGGCTTCCCGCTGTCGGTGCGGGGCATCCCTCGGGCGGACCTCGCCGCGCGCGTCGAACGCGCGCTGGATATGGTCCAGCTCGCCGGATTCGGCAGCCGGCGGCCGGCGCAGTTGTCGGGCGGCCAGCAACAACGAATCGCCGTCGCGCGGGCACTGGTGTTCGAGCCCAAGCTGATCCTGATGGACGAGCCGCTGGGAGCGCTCGACAAGCAGCTGCGCGAGCAGATGCAGTTCGAGATCCGGCACCTGCATCAGCGACTGGGCGTGACGATGATTTACGTGACGCACGATCAGACGGAGGCGCTGACGATGTCGGACCGCATCGCCGTCTTCCACCGCGGACGCGTTCAGCAGCTCGACACGCCGGAGCGCATCTACGAGAGCCCGTGTAACGCATTCGTCGCCCGCTTCATCGGCGAGAACAACCGCTTCGACGGGCGGCTCGACAGCGTCACCGACGGCGGCTGCACGATCCGGCTTGCCGGCGATGCCCGCATTCGCGGTTCGCTGGCGGAGGCCGTTCCGCCGGGCAGTCCGCTGACGGTTTCGCTGCGACCGGAGCGGGTGCAAATTCGCGTGGCTGAGCCTACAATCGGCGTCGATGGCTGCAGCCTGGCCGGCGTCCTGCGCGAAATCATCTACCTCGGGGACCACGTTCGCGCGCGCGTCGCATTGCCGGGAAACGAGGGATTCATGGTCAAGCGGCCGATTTCCGAAGCGCGCGCGCTGCCGGAGATCGGCGCGGCCGTGGAAGTGGTCTGGGAGCCCGCGCATTGCCGCGCCTTCGCGCGCGACGACGACGCGGGCGGGCCCGGTGGTTCAACGTAGCGACAGGAGAAGAGCGATGTTCGGAAAACGGTTGTGGACGGCCGCCGCGGCGGCCTTGGGACTGCTGTTCTGCGCGACGTCCGGTGCGCGTGATCTTTCGGTCATATCCTGGGGCGGCGCCTACCAGGACGCGCAGCGCGAGGTTTACTTCAAGCCATTCATGCTAACCTCCAAGATAGCGATGACCGAGGAGAGCTGGGACGGCGGCGTCGGCACGCTGCGCGCCAAGATCCAGGGCGGCAACAACAACTGGGACGTCGTCCAGGTCGAGTCGGAGGAGCTCTTGCTCGGCTGCGAGGAGGGCCTCTACGAGAAGCTCGATTGGGCGAAGCTGGGCGGCAGGGACAAGTACCTTCCGGACGCGGTGCACGACTGCGGCGTGGGCGCGATCGTGTACAGCTTCATCCTCGCGTACGACGGCGACAAGATCAAAGGCGACGCGCCGAAGAACTGGGCGGACTTCTGGAACACGCAGAAGTGGCCGGGCAAGCGCGCATTGCGCAAGGGGCCGAAGACGACGCTGGAGATTGCGTTGATGGCCGACGGGGTCGCCCCGGGCGATGTCTACAAGCTGCTCGCCACCGATGCCGGCGTCGAGCGCGCGTTCAAAAAGCTCGACCAGTTGAAGCCGAACATGGTCTGGTGGGAGAAGGGGTCGCAGCCGCCGCAGCTCCTCGCTTCCGGCGAGGTGGCGATGACCAATGCGTACAACGGACGCATCGCCGCCGCCAACGACAAGGACAAGAAGAACTTCAAGATCGCGTGGACCAACAACCTGTACACGATCGATTCGTGGGTGATCATGAAGGGGACTCCGAACAAGGCGCAGGCGGAAACCTACCTGCAGTTCGTCAACGATCCGCAGAACCAGAAGAATCTGCCGCCGAAGATTCCCTACGGCGTGACGGCGAAGGCCTCGACGGCGCTGATCGACAAGAGCGTGCTGCCGAATCTGGCGACGGCGCCGCAGAACATCGCGACGGCGCTCTACATCAACGACAAGTTCTGGCTCGAGCATCTGGACAAGCTGAACCAGCGGTTCAACGCCTGGGTCGCCAAGTAGCGAGAGGCGCGAACGGGAAGCGGCGATGCTGACCGGCGCCGCGGCGGCGGCACACGCGGCTGCCGCCGCGAGCGATCCCGGCGCGAGTGCCGTC
>JAAFGU010000238.1 GCA_010365205.1 Aromatoleum sp.
GCCTGCAGCCCGAGGACCGGCCGCCGGCGCGGCCTGCCCGTCCGGCCGGCGGCGCCTGAGCGTGTCACCGGCCGGTCAACGTTGACGTTTACGTAAACGTCAATTACAGTTCGCGGGTCCTTGCCGCCGTACCGCCACCCGATGCCAGCCGCCGCCTCCGCCTCGACATTGCCATTCCTTCCATCCAATCCGGCGTACGCGGAACGGGTCCGCGCGAGCTTCGCGCGACAGGGTGCCATGCGTCTGTTCGGCGCCGAACTCGTCGCCGTCGAGCCGGGGTACTGTGCGATCGCGCTGGCGCCGCATCCGGAGATTTCGCAGCAGCATGGCTACGTCCACGCGGGTATCGTCGCAGCGATCGTCGATGCTGCCGGGGGCTACGCGGGGTTCACGCTGTTTCCGGCCGACGCCTCGGTCCTGACCGTCGAGTTCAAGCTCAATCTGCTCGCGCCGGCGATGGGCGAGCGCCTCGTGGCCGAAGGGTTCGTCGTCAAGCCGGGGCGCACGCTCGCCGTCACCCGCGGTGAAGTGCACGCGGAGCGGCGCGGCGAGCGTACGCTGGTGGCGCTGATGCAGCAGACGCTGATGGTGATGCACGGCAAGGCCGACGAGTGAGGGCATCGTGGCAAGGCCGCCAGATGCTGGTCGACCGAGGACATCGAACTGCATCGGCATGGCCGCCGAGCGACGCTATCGGGGTCATGACCGGGCGAGGTGTTCGTTTCGGCCTCGGCCGCCCTGCCGACGCCGGTGCGAAGATCTTCCGCGCACTCGAGGAACGACAATGCTGACTTTCCCGACGCTGGAATTCCACCATGGCGAGACGATCGACATGCTTCGCGCGATGGTGCAGCAGTTCGCCGCCGGGGAGATCACGCCGCGCGCTGCCGAAATCGATCGCAGCAACCAGTTCCCGCCGGATCTCTGGCGAAAGATGGGCGACCTGGGTCTGCTCGGGATTACCGTCGACGAGGACTATGGTGGCGCCGCCATGGGTTATCTCGCCCACGTCATTGCGATGGAAGAGATCAGCCGCGCGTCGGCGTCCGTCGGACTCTCCTACGGCGCGCACTCGAACCTGTGCGTCAACCAGATCAGGCGCAACGGAAGCGAGGCGCAGAAGCGGCGCTATCTGCCCAGGCTCATTTCCGGCGAGCATGTCGGCGCGTTGGCGATGAGCGAGTCCGGGTCGGGCTCCGACGTGGTGTCGATGCGGCTGCGGGCCGATCGCAGGGGCGACCGTTACGTTCTCAACGGCAACAAGATGTGGATCACCAACGGACCGGATGCCGACACGCTGGTCGTCTACGCGAAGACCGACGTCGAGGCTGGGCCCCGCGGCATCACCGCGTTCCTGATCGAAAAAAACATGAAGGGCTTTTCCACGGCGCAGAAGCTCGACAAGCTCGGGATGCGCGGCTCCAATACCTGCGAACTGGTGTTCGAGGATTGCGCGGTGCCGGAGGAGAATCTGCTCGGGCAGGAAGGCCGCGGCGTCAACATTTTGATGAGCGGTCTCGACTACGAGCGGGCGGTTCTGGCCGGAGGTTCGCTCGGGATAATGGCCGCATGCATGGACGCGGTGCTGCCGTACATCCATGAACGCGCGCAGTTCGGCCAGCCGATCGGCGAGTTCCAGCTGATGCAGGGCAAGATCGCCGACATGTATACGACGATGAACGCCTGCAAAGCCTACGTTTACGCGGTGGCACAAGCCTGCGACCGCGGCGAGACGACGCGCAAGGACGCCGCTGGCGCAATACTCTATGCCGCGGAAAAGGCGACGTGGATGGCGGGCGAGGCGATCCAGTGCCTCGGCGGCAATGGCTACGTCAGCGATTACCCGACCGGGCGGCTGTGGCGCGACGCGAAGCTGTACGAGATCGGCGCCGGCACATCGGAAATCCGGCGGATGCTGATCGGCCGCGAGTTGTTCGATGAGACCAAGTGACGTGGCCGCTTGCCGTCCGCACCAGGGGCGAATCGTTCGTGGCGGCGTGGATCGCGGCCGAGGTCGCGCGCCAGGAACCAGGAGTGAGAGATGCTGAATGATCCGATCGTCATCGTGGGCGCTGCGCGCACGCCGATGGGCGCATTTCAGGGCGACTTTGCGTCGCTCGCCGCGAGCGATCTCGGCGCGGCGGCGATCAAGGCGGCGGTCGAACGCGCCGGCGTGAAGCCCGAGGATGTCGACAAGGTGATCATGGGCTGTGTTCTGCCGGCAGGGCAGGGTCAGGCGCCGGCGCGCCAAGCATCCCTGAAGGCGGGGCTGCCGCTCGCGACGGGCTGCACGACCGTCAACAAGATGTGCGGGTCGGCGATGGAGGCCGCGATGCTCGCGCACGACGCGCTCGCGGCGGGTAGCAGCGACGTCATCGTCGCCGGCGGCATGGAAAGCATGAGCAACGCCCCCTATCTGATGCCGAAAGCACGGGCGGGCTACCGGATGGGTCACCAGACCGTATACGACCACATGTTCCTCGACGGTCTCGAAGACGCCTACGACCAGGGCCGGCTGATGGGAAGCTTTGCCGAGGACTGTGCATCCGCGTTTCGGCTCACCCGGGAGGCGCAGGACCATTTCGCGTTGACGTCGCTCGCCCGCGCGCTCGCCGCCAACAACGACGGCACGTTCGCGTGGGAGACCGCGCCGGTCACGGTTCCCGGCCGCAAGGGCGATGTCGTCATCGACCGGGACGAGCAGCCGGCGAAGGCGTCGCCGGACAAGATCCCGACGCTGAAGCCGGCCTTCCGCAAGGACGGAACGGTGACCGCGGCGAACTCGAGCTCGATTTCCGACGGCGCCGCGGCGCTCGTCCTGATGCGCCGGTCTACCGCCGAGAAGCGCGGCTTGAAGCCGCTGGCCGTGATCGTCGGCCACGCGACGCATGCGCAGGAGCCGGCCTTGTTTACCACGGCACCCGTCGGCGCGATCGAAAAGCTCTACCGCAAGACAGGCTGGGCGACGAAAGACGTCGATCTGTTCGAAATCAACGAGGCGTTTGCCGTCGTCACGATGGCCGCGATGAAGGAGCACGGACTCGCGCACGAAAAGGTCAACGTCCACGGCGGCGCAACCGCGCTCGGCCACCCGATCGGCGCCTCCGGCGCGCGGATCCTGGTCACGCTGATCGGCGCCTTGAAGAAGCACGGCAAGCGGCGTGGCGTGGCGAGCCTGTGCATCGGCGGGGGCGAAGCCACCGCAATGGCGATCGAAATGGCCTGAACGTGCCTGCCGCCGGCCGATCCCCGTTCGATTCTTCCTCCGGCGCCGGCAGCGTCGGCGGATCGCTGCCGGATACCTCCGCGTCGCCGGACCCGGCGGCAGGCGACGCGTTCCGGCTGCCGATGCCGGTGATCACCGGCTGTCCGCGCTCGGGCACGTCGCTGCTCGCGGTCATGCTGGACAGCCATTCGCAGGTCGCGATGCCGCCGGAGACTGTGTTTCTCAACTCGATGGAGCGGCTCCCTGGAAGCGGGGATTCGCTTCGCCGGAATTTCTTCCATCTCGTCACCTGCGATCAGGCGCGGATATCGAACTGGTCCGATCTCGACATGGACAAGGAGGAATTCCGCCGTCGGCTCGACGGCGTCCGGCCGTTCTCGGTAACCCGGGGCCTGCGCGCGTTCTACGCGCAGTATGCGCAACGCTTCGGCAAGCCGCGCTGCGGCGAGAAGACGCCGACGACCAACGCGGTCTACGTCGCCAAGCTGCTGCCCGAGGCGCACTTTCTGCACATCATCCGCGATCCGCGCGACACCGTCCTGTCATTGCGCAGGACCTGGTTCGGGGGCGCGCAGGATGTCGCGTCGATCGCGAAGACCTGGGTTCACCGCGTCGCCGCCGGCCGCGCGGCATCGCGGTCGGTCGGTCACTACCACGAGCTCCGCTACGAAGCGCTCGTGCATTCCCCGGAAAGGGTGCTCCGTGCCGTTTGCGTTTTCCTGGCGCTCGAGTTCGAACCCGGCATGCTCGATTACGGTGCCCGCGGCGCGGCGCGCATCGCGAGTCTCACGACGCGCACGGCGGCTGACGGGAAGGTCGTGGCGACGCGCGAAGAGCGCGCCAGCATCCACGCCAACCTCGCCCTCCCGCCCCTGTCCGAGCGCGTCGGTTGTTGGGAGCGGGAGTTGAACGCCGACGAGCGGCGGAGCATCGAAGCCGTCGCTGGCCCGTTGATGCGGGAACTCGGTTATGAAACCTGAACCGAAGCTGTTGCGCTGATCGCCGCCGATGCCGAGTCTCGACAATTTCCTGCTGTTCCTCGCGGCGAGCGTGCTGCTGGTGCTCACGCCCGGCCCGAACTTGCTGTACCTCATTTCGAGGACGCTGTGCCAGGGTCGCGCGGCAGGGCTTGTTTCGCTCGCGGGAACGACGACCGGATTTCTCGTCCACATCCTCGCGGCCGCGCTGGGGTTGTCGGCGGTGTTCGTCGCGGTGCCGGTCGCCTACGACGCGCTGCGCTGGGCCGGCGCCGCGTACCTCGTCTATCTGGCGTGGGACGCCGTGCG
>JAAFGU010000239.1:0-1736 GCA_010365205.1 Aromatoleum sp.
CCGCATGCGGAGGACCGTCGGCATTGTCCGATGCGCCGCCACGCGCCGCAACCGGCGTTTCGGCGCGAACGCCGATTGCGCCACCGCCGCCGCCCTCGCCCCCGCCTCCTTCACCGCCGCCGGCTGCTCCGGTCGTCACGACGCCGCTCGCGCCACCCTTTGCGATCAGCGCGCAACCTTTTCCCGCCGCGCAGGACCAAGCGTCGCCGCCGAGCGCACGGGGCGGCGGTGCGCCGTTGCCCAACCGCATCACCGGTTCGGCCAACGCAAGGATCGCGCTGGTGCTGCCGCTCGAATCGACGATCTACGGCCGCGCCGCCGACGCGGTGAAGGCCGGTTTCCTGGTGGCAGCCGAGGCGGCACAGGAGAAAACTCTGGTCATCGGCCACGCCGACGGAGGCGTCGTCGAAGCGTTTGCAAAGGCGATCGCTGGCGGCGCCGGCATCATCGTCGGGCCGCTCGTCCGCGACGACCTGAAGACGATCGCCGGGCTTTCCGTCGAACTGCCGTGGACGCTCGCGCTCAACCAACTCGAGGACGGCGCCCCGCTGCCTCTTCGGATGTACACGCTGACGCTCGCGATCGAAAACGACGCGCGCCAGCTGGCGCGCGTGGCGCGCGACCACAATGCCCAGGCGATCGGCATCATCACCAGCGACGCACCGCTTCAGAAGCGTTTCGCCAGCGCGTTCGCGGCCGAGTGGATCCTGCTCGGCGGCGGCCCGCCGGCCTTCCTGCGCTTCGAGCGCACGCCGGAGATGCTCGGAGTGCTGAAGCGCGAACTCGGGCGGATGCCGCTCGACGCAGCCCTGCTGGCGCTCGATGCCGGCGACGTCGCGCTGGTGAAACCCTACATCGGGCAGATTCCTGCCTACACCAGCGGCCAGGTCAATGACCGGCAGTCGCGTGAAATCCTGCGCGATCTCGACGACGTCCGGTTCGTCGAGATCCCGTGGCTGGCCGACCCGGGGGCCCGGGCATTCGAGAAGCTTCCGCGCGGCGATTTCCGCAACGCGTCGCTCGACCGGCTCTACGCTCTCGGGATCGATGCGTTCCGCGTCGCGCAGGCCTTCAGGGATGGCCCGCCGTCCCGGCTCGAGTTCGACGGCGCCACCGGGCACGTTTCGCTGGACGGGTCAAACCAGTTCGTTCGTGACGGGCGCCTGATGCGATTCGATGCCGGCCAGATCGTGCCGGCCGACGGACAATGACCGTGGCCACCGCGCGCGCAACCGCCGGCGCGCACGCGGAAGCACTCGCCGCTGCATACCTGGAAGCCCGCGGACTCGCGATCCTCGAACGCAACTGGCGCCGCCGCTGCGGCGAGCTGGATCTCGTCGCGCGCGACGGTGATTCGCTGGTGTTCGTCGAGGTACGCTTGCGCCGGAGCGGCGATTTCGGCGGCGCAGCCGCCAGCATCACCGCCGCGAAACGATCGCGAATGGTCGCGGCCGCCGGATTCTATCTCGCGCGGCTCCAGCGCACGCCGCCGTGTCGCTTCGACGCGGTCCTGCTCGACGCGCTAGACCCCGCCCGGATCGAGTGGCTGCGCAACATCGTCGAGTCCTGAACGCGGCGGGGCTGACCCGCAAACTTGTTACAATCTGCCGTTCATTCCCACAATCGCCGGCGCCCGATGGATCACATCCCACGCATCCGCGCGCACTTCACCGACAGCGCGCAACTGAAGCTCGCCGCCGTCGAGGCGCTCGCCCCCGAAATCGCCCGCGCCGCCG
>JAAFGU010000239.1:1777-4284 GCA_010365205.1 Aromatoleum sp.
CGGCGGGTCGGCCTCCGATGCGCAGCACTTCGCCGCCGAGCTCGTCGGCCGCTTCGAGCGCGAACGTCCGGAACTTCCCGCGATCTCGCTTGCCACAGACACATCGATCCTGACTGCGGTGGCCAATGACTACTCGTTCGAGCAGATATTCGCGAAACAGGTCCGCGCGCTCGGAACGACGGGCGATGTGCTGCTCGCGATCTCGACGTCGGGCAATTCCGGCAACGTGATCGCCGCGATCGAAGCCGCGTACGTGCGGGAGATGCGCATCGTCGCGTTGACCGGCAAGGGGGGGGGCAGGATCGGCGCCATGCTCGGCCCGAATGATGTCCATCTGTGCGTGCCCCACGAGAAGACGGCGCGCATCCAGGAAGTGCACCTGTTGATGATCCATTGCCTGTGCGACGCGATCGACAACACCCTGTTGGGAGAAGAACCATGAGTCATCGCACCGCGGTCGGGCCTTCGGCGCTCGTATTTGCTGCGGCAGTTGCCGTCACCACGCCGCTGTTCGTCGGCTGCGTGCCGGCGGTCATTGCCGTCGGCGTGGGCGCCGGCGCGCTCGTCGCCGTCGACCGCCGTTCGACCGGCGCTCAGCTCGACGACCAGACCATCGAGTTCAAGGTGGCCTCGGCAGCCGGCACCCGCTTCGGCGACACCACCCACCTCAACGTCGTCAGTTACAACGGGCTGGTGGTTCTCACCGGCGAGGCCCCGACGATCAAGGTCGCCGACGACATCGCCCAGCTCGCCAAGACGACGGACCGCGTGCGCACCGTGCAGAGCGAGATGGTCGTGGGACCGGTGACGGATCTCGGAGCGCGGTCGAATGACACCGTGATCACGTCGAAGGTGAAGGCGCGTTTCGTCGAAGCCGACCGGTTTCGCGCGAACTTTGTGAAGGTCGTCACCGAGCGTGGCGTGGTCTATCTGATGGGGATCGTGACCAGGCAGGAAGCGGAGGCGGCCGCGCAGATCGCTTCGACGACGTCCGGCGTCGCCCGCGTCGTCAAGGTCTTCGAGTACACGAACTGATCCGCGGCGCCACGATGCCAGGTCCCGGCGCCTTGCCCCCGCCCCGTTATGCCCGCAAGATCGCGGCCGGCGATGCCGTGGCGCGCGTCGCGGCGCTGCCGCGGCCGGTGGTGATGACCAACGGCGTGTTCGACGTATTGCACCGCGGCCATGTGACTTATCTCGACCAGGCACGCTCGCTCGGCGCGTCGCTGGTCGTCGCCGTCAACTCCGATGCCTCGGTGCGGCGGCTGGGCAAAGGGGACGATCGCCCGTTGAACGAGCTCGACGACCGGATGGCCGTGCTGGCCGCGCTCCAGTCGGTGAGCCTCGTGGTGCCGTTCGACGACGATACACCTCGCGACCTGATCATCGCGTGTGGTCCGGACGTGCTGGTGAAGGGCGGCGACTACACCGCGGATACAACAGCTGGGGCGGCCGAAGTGATCGCCGCTGGCGGACGCTTCGTCGCGATCCCGTTCGCCTTCGACCACTCGACGACGTCGCTCCTGCGCCGCATTCGCGGTTAGCCTCTCGCTGCGCCCTCCGTCGAGGCCGGACGGGCCATATTGCTATAATTATCGATTGCGAGTGGAGCATTGAACTGCCCGTCACCCCGACCCGGAGCCCGTCCCATGCCGCAACCCGATCTCGAAGTCGACGCGCGCGGATTGAATTGCCCGTTGCCGATTCTGCGGACCAAAAAGGCGTTGAACGACATGACGACCGGTCAGCTTGTGCGCATTCTCGCCACGGACCCGGCCTCGGTGCGGGATTTCCAGGCGTTTGCCAGGCAGACGGGCAACGAACTGGTCGAGCACGGCGAGCGGGACGGCGCGTTCTGCTTCCTCCTCAGACACAGATGACCCGCCGCGGCGCAACCGAGCGCCGAGACGGCCCGACGCCATGACCCAATCCTCCGCCACCGGCGCCGTCGTCGAACTCGACGCGCCGCAGTTCAACGCCACGGTCGCGGGTCACCCATTCGTGATCGTCGATTTCTGGGCGCCGTGGTGCGCGCCTTGCCGCGCCTTCGCACCGACGTTCGCGGCCGCCGCGCTGCGCCATCCGGACGTCCTGTTCGCAAAGGTGAACACCGAGAACGAGCAGGCGCTGGCCGCTCAATTCGGCATTCGCTCGATTCCGACGCTGATGATCTTTCGCGACGACATCATCGTCTATGCCGAAGCAGGCTCGCTGCCCGCCGCTGCGCTCGAGCAGGTGATCGGCGCCGCGAATGCGCTCGTCATGGACGACGTGCGCCGGGAGGTCGCGGCGCAGACAGCGCACGAATCGGCCGGCGGCACCGGCTGACGCAAGCGCCGGATTTCGCGCAAAGCGCCCCGGCGGCCACTGCTCCTCGGCTCGCGACGCGGCCTCCTTGTTCGCGCAGCGCTATATGACCGGTCTCGTGTCGCCCGCAAGCGTCGCTCGCCCTGTCGCATCCCCGCCAAGCGGGGCCCCTGCTCCGGGGCTCGGACGCGACCTCCTTG
>JAAFGU010000239.1:4290-8783 GCA_010365205.1 Aromatoleum sp.
ATGACCGGTCTCGTGTCGCCCGCAAGCGTCGCTCGCCCTGTCGCATCCCCGCCAAGCGGGGCCCCTGCTCCGGGGCTCGGACGCTCTACCTTCTGTACCGATTCAGGAAATCGGCGACGATGCCTCTTTGCGAACGATCGATTGCGGCATCGAGGCTCCGGTCATCCGGGTCGTATTGTTTCGCCTTGCGGAATGCATTGATCGCCTGCTGGTGATAGCCCTGTGCCTGCATCGCCTGGCCGAGGCAGCGCCAGGCGTCGGCATTTCCGAGCTCGAGGTCGCTCCAGGCGCCGCACAGTTCGCCGGCACGCCGCCAGTTGCCGGCGCGCAGCATCCGCGGACCGTCGACCTTCAACAAGGCCACTTGCACGCGGCGTTCAGCGAACTGAGCGTCAATCTGCGGGTCGATCGGACCGCCGAGCGCGGGTCCGGCAAACTTCGGCGTCAGCGCTGGAATCGAAATCATCCCGCCGGAGGTGATCGATGTGGGCGACGCCGCGTCAGAAGCCGCGCGGTTGCCGAAGGTCGCGCCAGCCGCGAATTCTTTCGGGAGGAACGACGTCGCCGCTGGCAGCGCATCGGTGACCGACGTTCGCGCCCAGGCGATGGACTCGGCCATCGGCTGGTGCCATGCGACGCCGTACAGCCAAAGCATCGCGGCGAGGCCGCAGACGCCAGTGACGGTATTGAGCAAACCGGGCGGGCCGTGGGTGACGAGGCAATCCTGCGCAAAATCCCAGTCGGTCTCCTGGTTCTGCGCGATGTTCTCGTAAGCTACCGCGATCAGGATCGGCGCCAGCAGCGGAAAGCCGCATCCGACGCCTTCCCACCAGACGCGGAACGCGCGCCGGAAGCCGCGCGCGAGTTGCGCGCGCATATCGCGTGCGGCGTACGCGTCGGAAATGGAGAACTGCAGATAGCACCCGAACAGCCACTTTCCCGGCGTCGTCTGCAGCGCCGCGATCAGAAGCGTCTCGATCGGCACCCACGATGCGGTGATCAGCACGGGCGCCACGAGCGGATGGCCGAGCCAGAATCCGAGGTGGTCGGGAACGATGCCGAGGTCACGGAGCTCAGACAACAGCAACGCCAGGACCAGGCCCCAGATCGCATAGTCGAACAGGCGCGCGCCGAGCCGGCTCCACGGCCGCGGCTCGCTGGTGCGGCCGGACTTCGCGCGCTCGAGTTCCGCCATTCGAAGCTGGAAGATCCAGCTCGCGTCCTCCTGCGGCTGGTTGGTGCCGAGAAACACGCTCTTCTCGCGCCGCCAGTTCAGGATCGCGAGATCGGTCTGCGGAACGAGCGCCGTTCCCTCCATCACCCGTCGGCGCCGCGACCATGCGATCCCGTGAACCACGCCGTACACGAGGGTCAGCGCGAGCAGCGTCAGCGTCAGCCAGACGAGCACCTGCTTGGCGACGAGCACCGTGTCGGTCGGTGTGACAAAGACGATGGCGGCGGCGATGAACGCGCCGAACAGCACGCACATCGCGAGCGTCACGATCGTCGAGCGCCCGAACGACGCGACGCGCTCGGTGAGCCCCGGGTGGTGGGAGTCGCGCTCGGGCTGGGGGGTTTCCGCGTCGAGACCGGTCTCCAGCGCCTCGTCGGGCGAGACATCCGCTTCGGGTGCAGCGACGTCGGTGCCATCGCCGACAACCGCGTTGCTGACGACGTGCGCGATCCGCTGCTCGGTCGTCCCGTCGGAGACCGCGAGTTCCTGGTTATAGCGGACGCGGCGGCTGGGTTCGCTCAATATGCGGCTGGCATGATTGATGAAGCGCAGCGCTTCTTCTACGTTGCCTTGCCCGTCGCGCGTCTTCGCGTAATATTTCCGGATCAGCCGGCGCAGCGACGCGCGGACCTCCTCGTCCGAGGCGGCCTGCGGAATGCCCAGCGCTTCGTACAGCGTCGCTCTCATCGCATCCGGTCGTGAAATCCCGCGCTTTGGAAGTGGAATCTTCGAGGAAAAGCCCCTCTGAGGCAAGACAGGGTAAGCAATTTCCGGGCCGCCGGCTAGAACCGAATCGCTTTCGCACCGCAGTGCAACATGCTGTCGCGCCGCAATGCGGCATTCGCGTCCATGAAAAAGCAGCCCGGAGGCTGCCTTTTTTTCCGCGGCCGCGCCGCAGCGCGGTCAACCGCCCTGTTTTTCCTTGTGCGTATGGGCAAGCTTTTCGCGAATCCGCGCCGACTTGCCGGAGCGATCGCGCAGGTAATAGAGCTTCGCGCGCCGCACGTCGCCCTTGCGCTTGATTTCGATGCTCGCCAGCAGCGGCGAATACGTCTGGAATGTCCGTTCCACGCCTTCCCCGCTGGAGATTTTGCGGACGACGAACGACGAGTTCAGGCCGCGGTTGCGCTTGGCGATCACCACGCCTTCATAGGCCTGCACGCGCTTGCGCTCGCCTTCGACGACGCTGACGTTGACGATGACGGTGTCGCCCGGCGCAAAATCGGGGATCGTCTTGCCCAGGCGGGCAATTTCTTCCTGCTCCAGTTTTTCGATGAGATTCATCGCGTGCTCTCCATTTCCGAGTCGATGCCCGTTGGGCTCACGCGCAGAGCAGGGCGCCCCCTGATGCGCGCGGTTTCTTGTTGCGAAGGCGGTTGGCAGCCTTCGCTCCGTCACTGCGTCATTTCATTGCTGCACCTGCTGCCGTTCGCGCTGATATTCCGCGAGAAGCGTCGTTTCTTCATTCGACAGCGCCCGGTGCCGCAGCATCTCCGGTCGCCGCTCCCAAGTTCTGCCCAGCGCCTGCTTCAGCCTCCACCGGCGAATCGCCGCGTGGTTGCCCGACAGCAGGACATCGGGGACCTTGCCGCCCGCGTCCTGCTCGGGGCGCGTGTAATGCGGACAGTCCAGCCGTCCGCCGACGAACGAGTCCTGCACCGCCGACTCCGCATCGTTCAACACCCCCGGACGCTGCCGGACGATCGCATCGATCAACATCAGCGCCGGCAACTCGCCGCCCGAGACGACGAAATCGCCGATCGAGATTTCTTCATCGACTTCGCGCTGCACCAAGCGCTCGTCGATGCCTTCGTATCTCCCGGCCACCAGCAGGTACGCGGTGCCGTCGCCCGCCGCCGCGAGTTCGGCGACGCGCGCATGCGTCAGCGGCGCTCCCGCCGGGGACAGGCAGATCGTTCGCGTCGCACCGAAGCCGTCGTCATGCTGCGTCGCCCGCGCCGCCGCCAGCGCCTTGGCCAGCGGTTCGGCGAGCATCACCATCCCGGGCCCGCCCCCGTAGGGGCGATCGTCGACGGTCCGGTAACTGTCCGTCGCGAAGTCGCGCGGGTTCCACGTTCCCAAGCGCCACAGACCCCGCTCCAGCGCCCGGCCGGTCACGCCGAACGCCGCCGCATGTTCGACCATCTCCGGAAACAGCGTGACGACGTCGATCCTCATGGCACTTTCCCGATCGTCCAGCGCCGTGGCATCCGCCGAACGGTCAGAATTCCGCGCCCCAATCCACGTCGATACGGCGCGCGGGGAGATCGACCCCATCGACATGTACCGGAACATACGGAATCAGCCGCTCTGCGCCTGCTTCACCGATCGGCCGCGCCACCTTCAGCAGCGGATGCGCGCCGTGTTCGGTGACGCCGGACACCCGACCGAGAGCGACACCCTCGCGGTTCACCACGTCCAGGCCGACCAGGTCGGCCCAGTAAATCTCGTCGCCACCCGGCGCCGGCATTTCGGCCCGCGGCACGGCAATATCCCATCCCTTCAGCGCCAGCGCGGCTTCGCGGTTGTCCACCCCGCCCAGCTGCGCCACCAACGTGTCCGAATGCACCCGTGCGCCCAGTCGTAGAAGGGGCTGCCACGCGGTTCCGCGCACGGGGCGAACCCACCACGTCGCGAATCCGAGCAGCGTGTCCTGCGCTTCGGTAAACGGTCTTACTTTGACCCACCCCCGCACGCCGTAGGGTGCCACCACGTGACCCATTACGACAAGGTCGTCGGGGGCCTTGACCGCCGGCGGCACGGTGACGGGGTCCGTCGTGAATCTTCCCGACTGCTTACGCTGCAGGGGCCGGAACCATCTCAGCCGCTGCGGGCTTGGCCGACTTCTTCACGAGGCCGGCGACCGTTTCCGATAGCTTGGCTCCGCGCTCCTGCCAGAAGCCGATGCGGTCGAGCGAGAGGCGCAGAGCTTCTTCGTTCGCGCCCGCAATCGGGTTGTAGAAACCGACGCGTTCGATGAAGCGCCCGTCGCGGCGGTTGCGCGAATCGGCAACGACGATGTTGAAAAAGGGACGCTTCTTGGCGCCGCCGCGGGCGAGTCTGATGACGACCATGTCTGTAGTCTCGAATTGGCAGATGTTGAGATCCGGGTACCCGGAGAAAAGTCTTTAATTATAAAACAGAATTGCCGGTCTTGGCAAGCATCAGCCTCTTCCAATGGCATGTGAGCCTGAAGGGGCTATCGTGATTCCAATGGGAAATGAGCCTGAAGGAGCGGCTTGGGATCGATCATCACTGC
>JAAFGU010000240.1:0-4593 GCA_010365205.1 Aromatoleum sp.
TGATCGGGCTCGGCGTCGCCGTTTGCCTGATGGCGCCGATGAAGGCGATCGCGACGTGGTATCCGCCCGAGCGCCAGGCCTCGCTCGGCGGCTGGATGATGGTCGCCGGCGGTTTGGGCGCGCTGGTCGCCACCGCGCCGCTGGAATTCGCGCTGCGTTTCACCAGCTGGCGGATGATTTTCGTCGGGCTCGCCATCGCGACGTACGCGGTCGCTGTCTGGATCTGGCTGCGCGTGCCCGACACGCCGAAGCCCGTTCGCACGGCGGGCTTCGCGGCGCAATGGGCCGGCGTGCGTTCGGTATTCACGCATCCGCGCTTCTGGTGGCTCGCGCCGCTGGCCAGCTTCGGCATGGGCTCGTTCATGGCGGTCCAGGGCCTGTGGTCGGTGCCCTGGCTGATCGAGGTTGGTGGCCATGATCGCGCCGGTGCTGCGCGGCATCTGCTGGTGATGGGCGTGGTGATGCTCGGCGGCTACCTCGCGCTGGGTTTGTTCGCGACGCGTCTGGCTCGGCGCGGGCTGCACCCGCGGCATCTGTTCGGCGCCGGGTTCGCGTTGAGCACCGTCGCGCTGGCGGCGATCGTCGGAGAGGTCCCCGGCAGTTACGCGTGGTGGGCGCTCTACGGATTCGGCGCCACCATCAACGTTCTGGGCTTCACCGTATTGAACGACGGTTTCGCGAGCGAACTCGCGGGGCGCGCGAACACCGCATTGAATCTGCTGATGTTCTCCTGCAGCTTCGCGACGCAATGGGGGATCGGCCTCGTCGTCGACGCCGCGCGCGCCCGACTGGGCATGAACACCGCCGGCGGACTGAAGCTCGCGTTTGTCGTCGTTCTGATTCTCGACTCGCTGACGTTTCTATGGTTCATGCGGGGATGGCGGCGTCACTCGACGCTCGTGCGCCCGGCGGCGGCGACGGCCTGAGCATGCATCTGCACATCCTCGGCATCTGCGGCACGTTCATGGGCGGCATCGCGGCGATCGCGAAAGCCGCCGGGCACCGCGTCACCGGATGCGACGCGAATGTCTATCCGCCGATGAGCGCGCAGCTCGCCACGCTCGGCATCGGATTGACCGAGGGCTGGGACCCGGCGCAACTCGCCGGCGTGGCGAAGGACGCGGACGTCTTCGTCGTCGGCAACGTCGTCTCGCGCGGCAATCCGCTGATCGAATCGCTGCTCGATGCCGGCTCGCCCTACGTGTCGGGGCCGCAGTGGCTCTATGAGAACGTGCTCAAAGACAAGTGGGTGCTCGCGGTCGCCGGCACGCACGGCAAGACGACGACCAGCGCGATGCTCGCCTGGATCCTCGAGCACGCCAATCTATCGCCGGGTTTCCTGATCGGCGGCGTGCCTTCCGATTTCGGCGTATCGGCGCGCCTTGCCGGCCGCGCCGCCGACTCGCCGTTCTTCGTCATCGAAGCCGACGAGTACGACACGGCGTTTTTCGACAAGCGCTCGAAGTTCGTCCACTACCGGCCGCGGACCGCGATTCTCAACAACCTCGAATACGATCACGCCGATATCTTTCCGGATCTTGCGGCGATCGAGACGCAGTTCCATCATCTGGTGCGCACGATTCCGCGGCAGGGACGACTCGTCGTCAACGGCGGCGACGCGAGCCTTAATCGCGTGCTCGCGCGCGGCGTGTGGAGCGAGGTCGAGCGCTTCGGTTTCGCGGAAGTGCCGGGCACGGGCCCCGGCTGGACGATCGCCGTCGACGGCACGATCCTGCTCGGCGGTGCGGCGCAGGGCACGCTCGCGTTCGGGGAGGCGGGACGGCATAACCAGCTGAACGCGCTGGCCGCCATCGCCGCGGCGCGGCACGCGGGAATCCCCGTCGCGGCGAGCCTTGCAGCGCTCGCGGAATTCACCGGCGTCAAGCGGCGGCTGGAGTTGCGCGGCCGAGCGAACGGCGTCGCCGTCTACGACGATTTCGCCCATCATCCGACGGCGATCGCGACGACGATCGACGGCTTGCGGCGGAAAGTGGGCGCCGCGCGGATCGTCGCGGTGCTCGAGCCGCGCTCCAACACGATGAAGCTGGGCGCGATGAAGGACGCGCTTGCTGCAAGCCTTGCCGGCGCCGACCGCGTCTACTGCTATGCGGCGAACCTGGGCTGGGATGTTGCCGGCGCGCTCGCGCCGCTGGCCGCAAGGACCGCCATTCACGACGATCTCGACGCGCTGGTCGCGGCCGTCGCCGCCGACGCGAGGGCGGGCGACCACGTCCTCGTGATGAGTAACGGCGCCTTCGGCGGAGTTCACGAAAAGCTGATCGCGCGTCTCGCCTCGCGATCTTGAGCACGATCGTTTACCTGCACGGCTTCCGCTCGTCGCCACAGAGCATCAAGGCGTCGCAATTCGGGGGCGTGGTGGCTGGGCTGCCGAAAGCGCTTCGGCCACGGCTGTACGTGCCAAATCTTCAGCATCAGCCGGCCGCGGCGGTTGCCGGCGTTGCGGCATGGGTCGAGCGCGAAGCCGTCGACTGCGCGGGAGAAAAACTCTGCTTCGTCGGCAGCTCGCTCGGCGGCTACTACGCGACGCATCTCGCCGAACGCTTCGGCGCGCGGGCCGTGCTGATCAACCCGGCGCTGCGCCCGTTCGACGACCTGCGGCCGTACGCCGGAACGCAGACCAATCTCTACACCGGCGAGTCCTTCGATGTCACCGCCGCCCACTTCGCGGAACTCGCGGCGATGAGGGTCGCGCGGATTACGCGTCCGGGCCGCTACTTTCTTCTGGTGCAGACCGGCAACGAAGTGCTCGACTGGCGCCATGCGGTTGCGTTCTACGGCGGCGCGTTTCAGTATGTCGAGGGCGGCGGCGATCATGCGTTCGAGGGATTCGCCGCGCAGATTCCGGCCATCCTGCGCTTTGCCCGCGTCAGGATTTCTGCATCGGACTTCACAGAGCGATGAACGGCACCCGCGTGAACGGCACGCACTGACGGCGCCGCCCATCCGCGGCGCCGCGCCGTTGGTGCGGTGCGTCTGGCCGTCATCGCAGCGTCGGCGTATCGTGGCGCGATGAATGGGCGAAGCCGACCTCGCCTTTTCCTGCGTGTCACATCCATGAACCGCCCGGCCAGAAGCCGCGCGCGGCACCGCGCCAGGCCGTTCGTGCGCGCGTGTGTGCGCGCGTGTGCGCTAACGCCGATGCGCGCCGATGCGCGCCAACGCGCGACGGACTCTCACGAGGAGATCCACAATGACTTCGCTCCACCGGTCCGGCCGCGCGCCGGTCGCCGCACCGTTTTCTTCCGCCGAGCAGATCCGGCAGGAGCAGCGCCACGGCGCGCACAACTACGAGCCGTTGCCCGTTGTGCTCGCGCGCGGCGAGGGCTGCTGGCTCGACGACGTCGAGGGCCGCCGCTATCTCGACATGATGAGCGCGTACTCTGCGGTCAGCCACGGACATTCGCATCCGCGTCTCGTGCGCACGCTGATCGAGCAGGCGCAGCGGCTGGCGGTGACCTCGCGTGCGTTCCACAACGACCGGCTGCCGGCGTTTCTCGCCCGGTTGACCGAACTCACCGGGCTCGATCGCGCGCTGCCCGTCAATACCGGCGTCGAAGCGGTCGAGACCGCGTTGAAGGCCGCGCGCAAGTGGGGGCACAGGATCAAGGGCATCCCCGACGGCGGCACCGAGATCATCGCCTGCCACGGCAATTTTCACGGACGCTCGATCGCGGTGACCGGGCTCTCGTCCGAACCGCAGTACCGCGACGGCTTCGGGCCATTCCCCGCGGGAACCCGCCTGGTTCCATTCGGTGATGCCAATGCGCTGGCGCGCGCGATCGGGCCTCGGACCGCCGCGTTTCTCGTCGAACCGATCCAGGGCGAGGCCGGGATCGTCGTGCCGCCGGCCGGCTATCTCGCCGCATGCGCGGCGATCTGCCGCGAGCGCCGGGTGCTGCTGCTGGTCGATGAAATCCAGACCGGCATGGGGCGCACCGGGCGTTTCCTCGCGTGCGAGCACGACGGCGTCCGACCGGACGGCGTGATCCTCGGCAAGGCGCTGGGCGGCGGCCTGCTCCCGGTCTCCGCGTTTGTCGCGACCGACGACGTGATGCAGGTGTTCACGCCGGGCGACCACGGCAGCACGTTCGGCGGCAATCCGCTGGCGGCGGCCGTGGCGTTGACGGCGCTCGACGTGTTGTTCGACGAAGGGCTGATCGAACGCTCGGCGGAGTTGGGCGCCCATTTCCTCGCGCAACTGCGCACGATCCGCAGTCCGCTGATCCGCGACGTCCGCGGCCGGGGGCTGTTCATCGGCGTCGAGGTCGACGCGACGCTCATCTCGGCGCGCGACCTCGTGCGACGCCTGCTGGCTCGCGGAATTCTGTCGCGGGACACGCACGGCACCGTCGTACGCTTCGCGCCGCCGCTGGTGATCGAACGCGAGACGCTGGATTGGTGCGTCGGCGAAGTGCGCGCCGCGCTCACTGAGCTCGAGGCCGGCTTGTGCAAAACGGCATGAATGGAATCGCCTTGGCTGAAGACGCGGCCGAAGCCTCTCGAACCCGCATGACCGGTGCATCGCGACGCGGCGCGATCCGCTTGCTCGTCGGGCTCTGCGGATTGGTCGCG
>JAAFGU010000240.1:4673-9132 GCA_010365205.1 Aromatoleum sp.
GCGACCGTCACCAATTGCGGCGACCAGCCGTGGTCGTTCACCGACGTCAGCGTGCATGCCGCGACCGCGTCCGCGTACCACGTCGCGTCGACCTGCGCGTCCGGGCAGGCGCTCGGGCCGGGCCAGGCGTGCGCGATCAGCGTCACCTTCGCGCCGCTGGTGCCCGGCCAGGTTTCCGGCGGCGTCTGGCTGCACAACACGACCACGACGCCGGATCAGCTGCTCACGTTCTACGGCCGTGGCATCAGCGCGCAGTCGGGCACCGCCACGCTCGAGTTCGCGCCGGCGAGTGCGAACTTCGCCGCGCAAATCGTCGGCACGCAATCACCGCCGCTGACGATAGAGCTGCGCAACCTCGGGCCGTCGCCGCTCGTGCCGAGCGCGCTGGTGCTCAACGGACCGGCTGCGTACGACTACCGAACCGAGGGTAGCTGCGCCGTCGGGAATTCGGTCCCACCGGGAGGATCGTGCACGCTGAGCTTTTTCTTTCTGCCGACGATGTCGGGTGTGCGCAGCGCCAACCTCGTCGTCGATGCGCCGCAACTGGCGACGCTGGCGATCATGTGGATCGACGGCGTCGCCACCGACGCGGCGGCGCCGACGGTGGACGTCGTCGAGTTCCTCCATCCGCCGACGAACCACTACTTTCTGACCGCGTCGGCCGCCGAAGAGGCCGCGATCGACGCCGGGCTGGTCGGCCTGGGCTGGGTGCGCACCGGGCAATCGTTCCACGCCTGGGCCGACGCGCAGTCCGCGCCGACGGCGGCGTTGGCCGTCTGCCGGTTCTTCGGGACACCGGGGCTCGGTCCCAACTCGCATTTTTTCACCGCCAATCCGGCCGAGTGCGCGGCGGTGAAGATGAATCCGGGGTGGATCTACGAGGGAATCGCGTTCAACGCACTGCTGCCGGTCGGTGGCGCGTGCGCGCAGGGCAGCGCCGCGGTGATCCGGTTCTTCCGGGGCGGTGCCAGCGTGTCGGAATCCCGCCACCGCTACGTGCAGGACCCCGTGGAGCTCGCGCAGATGCGCGCGGCTGGCTGGATCGAGGAAGGGCCGGTGTTCTGCAGCCCGCCGTAGGTGCGCAGGCGCGCGCCGGTACCCCGTTGAGCTCTGTTGCGCGCCGTTGCACGCTGTTCCGCCGCCCCGCGCGTACCCGACCCGATGGGCCGCGGCATCACGACGTGTGCCGTCGCGTCCGGTGCGGTCGGGCGCCGGCGCTATACTCGGCCGCATGGCCCGACCCACGCTCACCGACAAACTCGTCGTCGCGATCTCGTCGCGCGCCCTGTTCGACCTGACCGACAGCCACCGCGTCTATACCGACGCGGGCGTCGGCGCGTATCACCGCTATCAGGTCGCGCACGAGGAGGAGCTCTTGGCGCCGGGGCCGGCGTTCGTTCTGGTCAAGAAGCTCTTGCGCCTCAACCGCCCCGACAAGCAGTACGTCGAGGTGATCCTGCTGTCGCGCAACTCGGCCGACACCGGCCTGCGCGTATTCAACGCGATCAAGCACTACGGGCTCGACATTACGCGAGCCGCGTTCACCAAGGGCGAGCCGACCTCGCGTTACGTGCCGGCATTCGGCGCGCATCTGTTCCTGTCCGCGGACACCGGAGACGTCCGCCGCGCGCTCGACGACGGCAATGCCGCGGCGACGATTTTCCCGAGCGCCGGCGCCGCCAACGAGACCGACGAAAAGCTGCGGATCGCATTTGACGGCGACGCGGTGCTATTCTCCGACGAAGCCGAGCGCGTCTATCAGGAGCGCGGGCTTGCCGCGTTCGCCAAGAGCGAGTCCGACGCGGCGCTCGAGCCTCTTTCCGGCGGGCCGTTCAAGGAGTTCCTCGCCGGGCTGCACCGGATCCAGGCCGATTTTCCCGAGGACCAGAGTCCGATCCGCACGGCGCTGGTGACCGCGCGCAGCGCGCCGGCGCACGAACGCGTGATCCGCACCTTGCGCGCGTGGAACATCCGCATCGACGAGGCGCTGTTCTTGGGCGGCCTCGACAAGGGCGAGTTCCTGCGCGCGTTTCGCGCCGACATCTTCTTCGACGACCAGAGCTCGCACGTCGAGTCGGCGGCCAGGCACGTCGCCGCGGGCCACGTGCCGCACGGCGTGTCGAACGAGCCCAAGGCAGGCGGCGGTTGAGCACTCCGATCCATCCGTTCACGCTGGCGGATTGGCGCCGCAGCGTCGCGGCCCATTACGCGCATGTCCGGGACGACGCCGGTCGCGATCCGCGCGGCGCCTGCGCCCATTTCCGCGATGCGCGCGAGCGGCTTTTCCGAACGCATCCCGACAGCCCGATCGAGCCGCAACGACGCGAGGGCTGGCCCGGTCTTCGTTGGTTCGCCTACGACCCGGCATGGCGAGTCGTCGGCGCGATCGATCGCAGCGTGGAGCGCGTTCACTTCGCCATCGATCTCGGCGCCGACGGAACGTTGCGCTGCACGCGTGTCGGCGTCGTCCGCTTCACGCACGCGGGACGCAATGGCGAGCTTGCCGTGTACTGGATGGAAGGCTACGGCGGCGGGCTGTGGCTGCCGTTCGGCGACGCCACCAGCGGCGGCGAGACCTACGGCGGCGGCCGCTACCTGTACGACACGATCAAGGGCGCGGATCCGGGCGTCGGCGAAGACGAATTGGTGCTCGACTTCAACTTTGCGTACAACCCCTCGTGCGCGTACGACGAGCGCTGGTCATGTCCGCTGTCGCCGCGCGAAAATCGGCTTTCGTTCGCGGTGACCGCCGGCGAGCGCAAGCCCTAGACGCCGGCGGTTGCGTATTTGGTGCTAACAGGCCCTAGTCGAGAATCCGTCCGAAAAACGGATACTGCGGATCGCTGTAGCCGGGCGTCGACGGATGCCCGGGCGGCACCAGCGAATCGACCAGCGCCTCGTCCTCGTCGGTCCATTGGGTGCCGATCGCGTCGACGTAGTCCTTCCACTGCTCGAGCGTGCGCGGACCGGCGATCACCGACGTGACGATCTGGTTGGCCCACGTCCAGGCCAGCGCGAACTGCGTCGCCGTTCGCCCCGTCTTCTCCGCGTGCGCCTTCAGCTTCTGCGCGATGACGAACGATTCCTCGCGGAACTCCGTTTCCATCATCCGCTTGTCCTTGCGCGCGGCGCGCGAGCCTTCCGGCACGCCGCCGCCGGGCGCGTATTTCCCCGTCAGCACGCCGCGCGCGATCGGCGCGTACGACGCGACGCCGATTCCGTAGTGATCGCAGGCCGGAAGGATTTCCACTTCGGGCTGGCGGTTGAGAAGGTTGTAATACGGCTGGCAGACAACGGGCGACGGCACGCCCTGCGCCTCGCATTCGTTGACGACTTCGGCGATGCGCCAGCCGCGGTAGTTGGAAATGCCGAAGTAGCGGATCTTGCCGGCGCGAATCAGGTCACCGAGCGCCGCGATCGTCTCGCCGAGCGGAGTGTCCGGGTCGTCTCGATGGAGGTAGTAGATGTCGATGTAGTCGGTCGCAAGACGCGCGAGGCTGTCGTCGCAGGCTTCCAGCAACCAGCGCCGCGACAGCCCGCCGTCGCGCGGGCGCGCGGACAGCACGTTGCCGACCTTCGTCGCGAGGATCCAACGCGCGCGGTCCGCCTTGATTGCGGCGCCGACGATGCGCTCCGACGCGCCGGTCCCATAGGCGTCGGCGGTGTCGATGAAGTTGATGCCGGCATCGCGCGCCGAGTCGACGATCCGCTGCGCTTCGGCGGCGTCGGTGGACTCGCCGTACGTCATCGTCCCGAGACAGATCGGCGACACCTCGAGGCCGCTCGCGCCCAGGCGGCGGTATTCCATGTCCATAGCTTGCTCCCGTTTCGATGCCCGGCGGCTTGCCGGGCGGGTGTGACGAATCAGCCGTGCGCGGCGCGCTTCAGGCGCTCCATGTTCGGCACCGGCAGCGCCCGGCGGAGCACCGTCTCGCCGAGCCAATCGGCGGCGCGGCGCGCCCGGGCGGCGACGGTCTCGGGGGGCATCTGCAGGTAATCGTCGTTGTACACGTCGAAGCTGTAGTCGCCGTAGTAGCCGAGCGCGTCGAGCCGGGTGACGAAATCGGCGAGCGCCTCGCTGTGGGCGCCCTCGCCCGGAAAGACGCGGAAATGGGTGGCGGTCGCCGCCTGTTCTTCCGACGAGCGGATCTCCTGCCACATGTAGTCGGAGAGCTGGACCAGGAAGATCTGCTCCGGATCGATCGCGTCGAGGTCGTCCTGCGACACGCCGGCGGCCAGCACGTCGAACGCATCGATCGCGAGCCCGAGATTCGGGCAGTCGGCGCGGAATACAATGTCGCCGGCCGCGGCGAAGCCCCGCACGGTCCGGCTCCGCGAGAGCCCCTTGAACGCGATCCGGATCCCCAGCGGAATCGCCAGCACGGCGAGCTTGGAGAGGTCGCGCACGATCGCCTCGGCGCTCGCGTCGGCGTGGGTGGACATCGACGCTTCGACGACG
>JAAFGU010000241.1 GCA_010365205.1 Aromatoleum sp.
AGCGTTCCGGCAGGCCGGGACCGCACCCGCAGCCGCTCAACCCGCCGCCGCGGTGTCGCGGCGCCGCAACGTCCCCCGCGCCGCGCTTGCAGTTTTCATAGCCAGCGGCATCGAATCGCCCCATAATTCGCGCCTTTCCAACCCCGTCCCGGCTACCGCCGGGATGGCCGTCCGCCCGAGGACCCGAGCCCGATGAAATTTCGCTTTCCGATCGTCATCATCGACGAGGACTTCCGCTCCGAAAACACGTCGGGACTGGGCATCCGTGCGCTCGCCGCGGCGATCGAGAAGGAGGGCATGGAGGTGCTCGGGGTCACCAGCTACGGTGATCTGTCCCAGTTCGCGCAGCAGCAAAGCCGCGCCTCCGCGTTCATCCTGTCGATCGACGACGAGGAATTCACGCCGGGGCCGGAGGTGGATCAGGCGGTCGTCAACCTGCGTACGTTCATCGAGGAAATCCGCTTCAAGAACGCCGAGATCCCGATCTACCTGTACGGCGAGACGCGGACGTCGCGGCACATCCCCAACGACGTCCTGCGCGAGCTCCACGGCTTCATCCACATGTTCGAGGACACCCCGGAGTTCGTCGCGCGCCACATCATCCGCGAGACCCGGTCGTATCTCGACTCGCTGGCGCCGCCGTTCTTTCGCGCGCTGGTCGACTACGCGCAGGACGGGTCGTACTCGTGGCACTGCCCGGGGCACTCCGGCGGCGTCGCGTTCCTCAAGAGCCCGGTCGGCCAGATGTTCCACCAGTTCTTCGGCGAGAACATGCTGCGCGCCGACGTCTGCAACTCGGTGGACGAGCTGGGTCAGCTGCTCGATCACTCGGGACCGGTGGGGGCGGCCGAGCGCAATGCGGCGCGGATCTTCGGCGCCGATCACTGTTTCTTCGTCACCAACGGCACGTCGACGTCGAACAAGATGGTGTGGCACGCCAACGTCGCGCCGGGCGACATCGTCGTCGTCGACCGCAACTGCCATGTGTCGATCCTGCATGCGATCACGATGACCGGCGCGATACCGGTCTTCCTGCCGCCGACGCGCAATCATCTGGGCATCATCGGACCGATACCGCTCGAAGAGTTCAAGCCCGAGAACATCCAGAAGCGGATCGAGGCGAATCCGTTCGCGCGGCTCGCGACGAACAAGAAACCGCGAATCCTGACGCTGACGCAGAGCACGTACGACGGCATCGCCTACAACGTCGAAATGCTGAAACACACGCTCGCCAATTCGATCGACACGCTCCACTTCGACGAGGCCTGGCTGCCGCACGCGACGTTCCACGAGTTCTACAAGGACATGCACGCGATCGGCCGCGACCGCCCGCGCAGCAAGGAAGCGATCATTTTCGCCACGCACTCGACGCACAAACTCCTCGCCGGTATTTCGCAGGCGTCGCAGATCATCGTTCAGGAATCGGAGACGCGGAAGCTCGACCGCCACATTTTCAACGAGGCGTACCTGATGCACACGTCGACGTCGCCGCAGTACGCGATCATCGCGTCCTGCGACGTGTCGGCGGCGATGATGGAGCCGCCTGGCGGCACCGCGCTGGTCGAGGAGTCGATCATCGAGGCGCTCAACTTCCGGCGGGCGATGCGCAAGGTCGACGACGAGTGGGGCAAGGACTGGTGGTTCAAGGTCTGGGGCCCGGAACGGCTCGCGCCCGAAGGCATCGGCAATCGCGACGACTGGCTGTTGCGTGCCAACGAAAAGTGGCACGGTTTCGGCAACCTGGCGCCCGGCTTCACGATCCTCGATCCGATCAAGGCGACGATCATCACGCCCGGGCTCGACGTCTCGGGCAAGTTCGCGAAAACCGGCATCCCGGCGTCGATCGTCACCCGGTTCCTCGCCGAGCACGGCGTCATCGTGGAGAAGACCGGGCTGTACTCGTTCTTCATCATGTTCACGATCGGCATCACCAAGGGCCGCTGGAACACGCTGGTCAGTGCACTGCAGCAGTTCAAGGACGACTACGACAAGAACCATCCGCTATGGAAAATCCTTCCGGAGTTCGTCGGCAAGCAGCCGAAGTACGAGCGGGTGGGCCTGCGCGACCTGTGTCAGCAGATCCACGACATGTACAAGTCCAATGACGTCGCCCGCGTGACGACTGAGATGTACCTGTCTGACATGCAGCCGGCAATGAAGCCGTCCGACGCGTTCGCGTGCATGGCGCACCGCGAGATAGACCGGGTCGAGATCGACGAACTCGAAGGCCGCGTGACCAGCGTGCTGCTCACACCCTATCCGCCGGGCATTCCGCTGCTGATTCCGGGGGAGCGCTTCAACCGGACGATCGTCCAGTACCTGAAGTTCGCACGCAGCTTCAATGCGCAGTTCCCCGGGTTCGACACCGACATTCACGGACTGGTCGAAGAGCCCGACAGCGCCGGCAAGGTCCGGTATTACATGGACTGCGTGCGGCAGAAATAGCGCCGTCGGCTTCCGCCCAATGCGAAGGGTCGCCGCCGGCAGCCACGGTGGTGGCCACTCGCGCCGGGCGGCGCGCACTCGGCCGTCACTCAGTCCTCCCGCAATGAACCGTCCGGCAGCATCGTCGCGCACTCGCTGAAGATTCGCGCGGTGCAGACGCGGCAGCGGGCGGCGGCTAGCGTCGCATAGATCGCGCGGATGGCGTCGTCCTTGGTGTCGAACACCCGGGCGCGGCCGATCGCGTCGAGAAAACCGCCGCGCTCGAGCAACTCGCTGACGGTGGGCTTCAGGTTGCACAAATAGAGCGTACCGCCCGTTTCAGCGGTCAGCCGGGCTTCGCGAACCAGCAGCTCGGCACCGGCGACGTCGATGAAATTGATGCCGCTGCCGACGAGAAGCACGTCGCGGCGCCCCGGTACGGCGGCCCGAACGGCGGTGAGTTCGTCACCGACGTGGTCGACGGCACCGAAGAACAGCGATCCGTCGACGCGCAGCAGCGCGAGTTGCGGGCAGCCCGGCGTACCGGCCTGAGACAGAGGCGCGAAGCGGCGTCGCGGCGACGCCGGGTCCGGCGCCACCGGCGTGAGCTGCGGGTGCGTGGTCCGGTGAAGGTAGACGAGGAACGACACCAGCACGCCGAGGAAGATCGCGAATTCGAGTTGCAGCAGAAGCGTCGCGAAAAACGTCGTCGCCAGCACCAGTGCCTCTACGCGGCTGGCGCGCACGATGCGGCGCATCTCGGCGAAATCGATCAACGCCCATGCGACCAGGAACAGCACGCCGGCCATCGCGGCCAGCGGCAGGTACGCCGCCAGCGGCGCGACCATCAGCACGATGCCGAGCAGCATCGGCGCGGAGAACACCGCGGCGAGCGGGGTACGGGCGCCGGCCTCGTAATTCGCGGTGGTCCGGTTGAACGATCCGGACGTCGGATAGCACGACGTGAACGCGCCGACGATGTTGGCGAGTCCCTGTCCGATGAACTCCTGATTGCCGTCCAGGCGCTGGCCCGACTTCGCGGCGACGGCCCGCGCGCTGGACACCGCCTCGGTCAGGCCGATCAATGTCAGCGCGAGCGCGATCGGCGCCAGCGTGCGCCAGGTCCCGGCGGAGAATGACGGCATCGACCACGAGGGCAGCGCCGACGGAAGCGGTCCGATGGTCGCGACGTGGGCGATGCCTTCGCGCGCCAGCAGCCACGCGACGAGACTCCCCACAACGATGCCGACGAGCAGATGCGGCGTCCGCGGCAGCAATCGACGGGCCGCGAGCGCGGCCGCGATCGTCACCGCAGCGATGAGCGCCGACCAGGGATCGATGTCCCTTGAGTGGAGCACGACCCCGCGCACGGCGTCGACGAACGCCGCTTCCTGCGGCAGCGCGACCAGCCCGCCCGCATTGGAGAGTTGCGCGCCAACGATCAGGACGCCGGCGCCGGCGGTGAAGCCGACGATGACCGTGTGCGAAATGAAGTTGACCAGCGTCCCGAGACGGGCCAGTCCGAAGCCGAGCTTCAGCAGGCCGATCATCAGATTGAGTGTCAGCACCAGTGCGATGTACTCCGGCGAGAACGGTGCCGCGAGCGCGCCCATCGTCGCGAAGACCATCAGCGAAGTGGCGTTGGTCGGCCCCGACATCAGGTGCCACGACGAACCCCAGAGCGCGCCGATGACCGCCGGCACCATGGCACCGTACAGGCCGAATTCGGGCGGCAGGCCGGCGAGGGTTGCAAACGCCACCGCCTGCGGAAGGACGATCAGGGCGGCGACGAGTCCGGCGACCAGATCCGCGCGCAGCGATTCGCGGTCGACGCGATCGCGCCAGCCGAGAAACGGCAGCGCCTTCAGCGCGAGCGGCGGCATGCGACGTGCGGAGTAGAAGCGGCGTGGGCGGGGGCGCGGGTGCGCGAAGCGGAGGGCGGCACAACCGCCATCATGCGTCCTCGTGCGGGAGGCGCGCAATGCCGGTGCGCATCACCGCCGCGACCGAACATCGCGGG
>JAAFGU010000242.1 GCA_010365205.1 Aromatoleum sp.
GTCGTAGCGGACGCCGAGCATTCCGGCCATCGTCCGCGCGTCGTCGAGGCTGATCGGCGCGTTGTAGTGCGACGGCATCATCACCGCGCGCACCCGGTCGCGGCCGAGCGCGTCGACGGCGATCGCCAGCGTCAGCGCCGAATCGACGCCGCCGGACAGGCCGAGGAGAACCCCCGGGAAGTGGTTCTTGCCGACGTAATCCCGAACGCCCAGCACCAGCGCCTCGTATACGTGGTACTCGAGCCGGTCGTCGAGGGCGCCACGCACCGCCTTCGGCATGCCATTCTCGACCTTCACGATGGCGACGCATTCGTGCCATGCCGGCAGCTGTTGCACGATCTCACCGGTGCTGTCCGTTACAAACGACGCGCCGTCGAACACCAGCTCGTCCTGGCCGCCGACTCGATTCACATAGACGAACGGAAGGCCCGTTTCGCGCGCGCGGTCCGCGACCTGCGCTCGGCGCAACGCCTGCTGCCGAGTGTGATACGGAGATCCGTTGGCGACGACGATGAGCTGCGCGCCGGCCTCCTTCGCCTGCCGTGACGAATGGGGAAACCAGACGTCCTCGCAGACGATCAATCCGCAGTTGAGGCCGTCCACGTCGACGACGCAAGGCGCCCGGCCAGCCTCGAAATAGCGTTCCTCGTCGAACACCGTGTAATTCGGCAGCTGCTGCTTGCGATAGACTTGGGCGACGCGGCCGTCGCGGACGACGGCAAGCGCGTTGTAGCATTTGCCGGCGTCACGCTCGGGGAAGCCCACAATCAGCGTCGTGCCGGTAACCCGGTCCGCGAGGCTCGACAGCTCGCGCGCGCAGGCGTCGACGAACGCCGGTCGCAGCAACAGATCCTCGGGCGGATAACCGCAAAGCGAAAGTTCGGGCGTCACGACCAGCCGGGCGCCGGCACGCTCGCCCTCCGCTGCGGCGGCGAGGATCGCCTGCGCGTTGGCGGAAAGGTCGCCGACCACTTGATTGAGCTGCGCCACTCCTATCTGCATGCGAAAAATCTTAGCACGCGACCCGGCCGCGCTCTTCGATCGCGCGCTTCGACCAACGGCGAAGCGCCTTGCGGGGGCTGCCTGCACACGCCAGAATCGGCTTTCTGTCAATGAATGCCTCGACCTCCGCCCTCCCCACCGCCACCGGTTCGACCGTCGTCCGCGACGACGTCGCGCTGGAAAGTCTTGCCGCTTCCGAATGGGACGCGCTAGTCCCCGGGCAGCCGCTGCTTTCGCATGCGTTCCTCACCGCGCTGCATGCGAGCGGCTGCGCGTCACCTTCGACCGGGTGGCGACCGCGGTACCTGACGGCATGGCGCGGCGGACGGCTCACGGGTGCCGTGCCCTTGTACGAAAAGGCGCACTCGTACGGCGAATACGTCTTCGACTGGGCATGGGCCGACGCCTACCGCCGCTACGGGCGACGCTATTACCCGAAGCTTGTCGGCGCCATCCCCTTCACCCCTGCGCCCGGCCCGCGAATCATCGCCGGCGACGACGATACGCGCCAGGCGCTGCTCACGCGGGCGCTGGCGACGGTTCGCGACGGCGACCGCTACTCGTCGCTGCATCTCCTGTTCATCACCGAAGCGGAGGCCGTCGCGTGCGCCGGGGCCGGCATGCTGATCCGCAACGGCGTCCAGTTCCGCTGGGAGAATCCGGGCTATCGTGATTTCGGCGACTTCCTCGCGACGTTCAATCACGACAAGCGGAAGAAGGTGAAGCAGGACCGGCGCAAGCTTGCCGAAGCCGGCGTCACCTTCTCGCGCAAGACCGGTCGCGACATTTCAGCCGCCGACTGGGCCTTCTTCTACCGCTGCTACGAGAACACGTACCGTGCCCATCAATCGACGCCCTACCTTTCCCGCGAATGCTTCGAGCGCCTCGGTGCGACAATGGCGGACCATCTGCTGCTGGTGACCGCGCGCCGCGACGGCGTGGCCGTCTGCGCTGCGCTGGACGTCTTCGACGGCGCGACGCTGTGGGGACGCTATTGGGGCGCCATCGAGTATGTACCGGGTCTCCATTTCGAGGCCTGCTACTACCAGGCGATCGAGTTCTGCATCGAGCGCGGCATCGCACGCTTCGAGGGCGGCGCCCAGGGACTGCACAAGCTCGCCCGCGGCCTGATGCCGACGACCACGCGATCCGCCCACGTCATCGCGGATCCGGATTTCGAAGCGGCAATCGCCCAATTCTGCGCGCGGGAGCGAATCAACGTCGCGCACACCGTCGGCGAACTCGAGGCGGCCGGGCCGTTCCGAGCCGGCGCCGGGAATTTGACCGAACGGGCCGGCAAGGGATGAACCCCGACTAGGGGAATCCGCGAAAACGCAGGCGCCACGTGGATGCCGTCGTTCCGCCCCCGTCGACGCCGAT
This sequence comes from Aromatoleum sp., assembly GCA_010365205.1. Lineage (GTDB taxonomy): Bacteria > Pseudomonadota > Gammaproteobacteria > Burkholderiales > Casimicrobiaceae > CAIWHR01. The sequence continues at coordinate 2,383 of JAAFGU010000242.1, forward strand.
ATTCACTTCGCGACGGTGGCGCTCGCTCCCGAGCGGCACGACGGCCGCCGCGTGCTAGACTTTTCGCACCGGTCCAGACCCAAGCCCTCGGTGCGGCCTTGCGCGACGCGCGACGGCGCGCCGCGAATCCCGAGCGTTCCCGCAGCCCTCTTCGATGAATGACACCGTACTCCTCACGCGCGACGGCCCGGTCGCGACATTGACCCTGAACCGGCCCGATGCGCTCAATGCGCTCGACTTCGCGATGGTCGATGCGCTGTTGGCACGCACCGCCGACGTCGCAGCCGACGACACGCTTCGCGTCGTCGTGCTGCAGGGCGCCGGGCGGCACTTCATGGCCGGCGGCGACATCCGCAGCTTCGCCGGCGAACTCGCCCACGCGCCGGCAGCGCGGCAGGCGGCGTTCCAACGGATGGTCGAACGCGTGCACGCGGCGATCGAGCATCTGCACCGAATGCCGCACCCGGTCGTGGGCCGGATGCACGGCGCGGTTGCGGGCTTCGGCCTGTCGCTGATGAATGCCTGCGACCTGGTGCTCGCTTCTGACGATGCCTACTTCGCGTCCGCGTACCGCCACATCGCGGTTACGCCCGATGGAGGAGGGTCATGGACGCTGCCGCGGCTGGTCGGCACACGCAAGGCGATGGAGATTTTCCTGCTCGGCGAGCGGTTCGACGCCGCCGAAGCCCTGCGGCTCGGGCTGGTCAACAAGGTACTGCCGGCAGCCCAACTGGATGCGGCAGTTGCGAACATCGTCCGCTCGCTTGCCGCGGCGCCGGTTGTGGCGATGCGCAATGCGAAGCGGCTCGTCCACGACTCGTCCGGGCGCACGCTGTCCGAGCAGCTGCAGGCCGAAGCGCTGAGCTTCGGCCAGTGCGCGGCGACCGACGACTTCGTCGAGGGGATCACCGCCTTTCTCGAAAAGCGCCCGCCCGTGTTCGGACGGGACTGACCATGCACCGCGCGCTCTGAACCGTTCCGATCGCAGGAGATTTTCATGCGTGGCCTCGAAGGGAAGACCTTGTTCGTATCGGGCGGCTCGCGCGGCATCGGTCTCGCCATCGCGGTCCGCGCCGCGCGCGACGGTGCTAACGTGACGATCGCCGCGAAGACCGGCGAGACCAATCCCAAGCTGCCGGGAACGATCTATTCGGCGGCCGCCGACATCGAGAAGGCAGGCGGCAGGGCACTGCCGGTGCTCTGCGACATCCGCGACGAGGCGGACGTCCGGTCGGCCGTCGCACAGACGGTGACGCGATTCGGCGGCATCGACATCCTCGTCAACAATGCGAGCGCGATCAGCCTCACCGGCACGCTCGCCACGCCGATGAAGCGGTTCGACCTGATGTTCGGCGTCAACGTTCGCGGAACGTTTCTCTGCTCGCAGGCCTGCCTGCCGCACCTGATCGCGGCGGGGGCCGCGGGGCGCAATCCCCATATCCTGACGCTCGCGCCGCCGCCGAACCTCGATCCGAAATGGTTCCGGGACCACGGCGCGTACACGATGGCGAAATACGGAATGAGCCTGTGCGTTCTCGGGATGGCCGATGAATTTCGAGGCGCCGGCGTCGCGGTCAACGCGCTGTGGCCGCGGTCGGTCATCGCGACGGCGGCGGTCGCGATGATCCCCGGCGCCAGCAACCATCTCGACATGATGCGCACGCCGGAAATCATGGCCGACGCCGCGCATGCGATCCTGACGCGCGATGCGCGCACCACGACCGGCCGATTCTTCCTCGACGACGAGGTGCTGTCGGAGGCCGGCGTCACCGACCTCGCGCGTTACGCGGTCAAGCCCGGCACCGCGCTGATGCCGGACCTCTTTCTCGACTAACCGGGAGGCCGAAGCGACGGCCTTGCCGCATCAGCGATTTCCGAAATCGTCATCGACGGCTTTCGGCGCGACGGTGCGCGGCGCCTCATTGCCGGGCGCCTCGCTGCCGGCGGGACCGGCGGGTTTGGGTTCTCGCCGTTGGCGATTGCCCAGGTTGTCGTCGACGATCTTCGCCTCGACGGCACGCGGCGCGACGTTGCCGGGCGATTCGTGGTCGCGCGCGCCC
>JAAFGU010000243.1 GCA_010365205.1 Aromatoleum sp.
CCGGCGAGCGCGGGCGCGAGCGCGAGACCGACCAACCCGGCGCCTGCGATCAGCACGTCGTAGTCAGGCGCAGCGGCAGTCACGTCGGAGCCTCGAGCACTTCGATCACATGGTGCTGATTCGTGTAGATGCAAATGTCGCCGGCGATGGTCAAGGCCTTCTTCACGATGTCGGCGGCCGGCAAACTCGTACTGTCCAGTAACGCGCGGGCGGCTGCCTGGGCATAAGGGCCGCCGGAGCCGATGGCGACGACACCGTACTCGGGTTCGAGCACATCGCCATTGCCGGTGATGATCAGCGACGCGGTGCGGTCGGCCACGGCGAGCATCGCCTCGAGCCGCCGCAGAATGCGGTCGGAGCGCCAGTCCTTTGCCAGTTCGACCGCGGCGCGCGTCAGGTGCCCCTGATGCTTGTCGAGCTTGGCCTCGAAGCGTTCGAACAGGGTGAACGCGTCCGCGGTCGCGCCGGCAAAGCCGGCCAGCACCCGATCATTGTGCAGGCGACGCACCTTGCGCGCGGTCGACTTGATGATCACGTTGCCGAGCGTCACCTGGCCGTCGCCGCCGAGCGCGACGCCGCCGTCGCGACGTACGGACAGGATCGTGGTGCCGTGAAAGGTTTCCATGTGTGAACGCGCCCGAAGGCGCCCGAATTTACCGTGAAGCGCGAAAAACTCCGGGTCAACCGGCGCTACGCGACCGAAAATGGCGGGCGGGCGCGCATCCGCGCGCCGCGCGTGCCTCCCGGTGTTCCATCTGCGCCGGCTACTCTGCCTTCTTTACGAAATGCCGTGGCGAAATGCCGATGAGCAGCAGCAGCGCGCGGATAATCGGCGTCGCGCCGACGATCTGCACCGCCTTGCGCTGCGTCTCGATGCGATTGATCAGGTTGACCAATGATCCGGCGCAGACGAAGTCGATCCGCTCGACCAGCGTCATGTCGATCGGGATAACCGCGCGTCGCTGCGCGAATTCGCCGAGTTTCGAGAACTGCGGCGTCATCGATCCGGTCATCGCGCCGGTCCATACCACCATCTCGACGTCGGCGCCGATCCTCGCGCCCTCGGTCTCGTCCCCGGGGGCCTCGCCCGGCGCCGCCGCTTCCGCGCCTTTCGGCAACTCCGGCGGCTCCCATGACGGCGGCGACAACTCGAACGCCACGGCGTACTCGACCGCGCGGTCCTCGAATACGGCGCGGTCGTTCGCCCACTGCAGCAATTCGAGCGAAAGCATCCATGCCGCTTCCCCGGCGTCCCGGCCTTTGCGCACCGCCGTGTCGAGCATCGACTTCAGTTTCTCGACGCGCTGCAGCTGCAGGACGCATTTGCCGCGGCGCGCACCGGCGAGCGCCGCTGCGAGCAGCCGCGCGCCCTCGTCGTCAAACCCGGCGACCGACATCAGATCGAGACGGACCTGCGCATCGGGCTTCGCCAACGCGCGTTTCAGCGTCTCGAATTGCGGCGCATGTGCGGCGGTGAGCTTGCCGGTAATCCCGATATAGCCGCCGCTGGCCGCGCGCGGGCCATCGGCCATCTTGCTTTGCTCGTCCCATGCCGGCGCCGAGCGCTCGAACTGGACGACGTACTTCAGCGCCAGCTGATCGAATGCCGACCGGTCGCCGGCGCGCTGCAGCAGGTCGAACAGCGCGAGCCATGCGAGCGTCGACAGTCGTGTGTCGTGGTCCGACTCGACGCCCTGCTCCAGCACGGCGCGCGCCGGCTTCGCCTGGCCGCTCGCATACATCAGCGCCGCATTCTCGAGCACCGCGCACAGCCCCGGGTTGGCTTGCGAGACTTCGAATGCAGCCTGCGCCGGCGTCCATTCGATCATGCTGGCGCCGGTGACCGTGATGTCGCCCGCGGCGGGATCCTGCGGCCTGCGGTCGAAGCCCGGCCGCGCCTGTCCTGCATGCGCGGCAAGCTCGCGCGCCGAAATCGGACGCGCGGACGCACCGGGGGGCTGCGGCCGCGCGTCCGCTTTGGGCGGCTCAGGCCTCTTCGCCCGCGGTTTCGAGAACAGGGCCATGATGTCGTTGATCGTTTCGCGCCGGGAGGAAACGGATTTCCGACGCGGCGACAGTCCTGGAGACAGTCCTGGAGACTAAGGGTTTGATTATGTTCCCGTCATAGGGCAACGACAAGCCGAGTCGAGGATTCCCGGGCCCGAAACGCTGACGGCCGGAACGTCCGGCCGTCAGAAGCGAGCGCGGGCCGGGATCAGCCCCGCGCGAGATTTTCCGCGGCAAAGTCCCAATTGAGGAGCGTGTCGATCAGGGTGTCGACACAGTCCGCGCGCCGGTTCTGGTAGTCGAGATAGTACGCATGTTCCCGGACGTCGATCGTGACCAGCGGCTTCTGGCCTTTGGTAACCGGCAGCTCGGCGTTGCCGGTCTTGACGACCTTCAGCTTGCCGCGGTCCACGACCAACCAGCCCCAGCCGGAGCCGAATTGCGACACCGTCGTCGCGGCGAACGCCTTCTTGAAGTTGTCGTAGCCGCCCACGTCGCTGTCGATCATCGCGGCAAACTTGCCCGTCGGCTTGCCGCCGCCGTTGCCCTTGAGGCTGTCCCAGTAGAACGTGTGGTTCCAGCTGCGAGATTCGCCGCGGAGAAACGCGCTCCGCCGCTCCTGGGTCAGTCGCCGAACATCTTCTGCACGCGCTCGCGCCGTTCCTGCGCCTCGAGCGAAAGCGTCGCCGTCGGTCGCGCGAGCAGGCGCGGAATGCCGATCGGCTCGCCGGTCTCGTCGCAATAGCCGTAAGTGCCATCGTCGATCAGCTTGATCGACTTTTCGACCTTCTTCAGCAGCTTGCGTTCCCGGTCGCGCGTGCGAAGTTCGAGCGTGTACTCTTCTTCGAGGGTCGCTCGATCCGACGGGTCGGTCGTGACCTCGTTTTCGCGCAGGTGCTGGCCGGTGTCGTCGGCATTGAGCAGCAACTGGTCGCGCAATTCGAGCAGACGCTGCCTGAAGAACGCGAGCTGCGCCTCGTTCATGTAGTCCTTCTCGGGCGCATTCAGCAGGCCCTCCTCGGTGAGGACCTTGACCTTCTTGGCCACCGTGGCCCCTGCGGTTGCTTGCTTGCCTGCCATTGCTGACCTCTGTGACTTCGTGGTGCCGCCGACGGCCTGCGACCGCCTGCTTAGTGGACGTGGGAGTCTGCTCCGGCCCGGAGCGAGACGCCCACATGAAACGGGCGATTATATCCTGTCATCCGCTCGCGTCACGACCAATCGTCCGCCCCGCCGCCGTTCCCCGGAGCTGGGCCGCCCCCAAACCGTATAATCGAGGAAAAACAAGGCTTTCCCATGACCGGCTCTGCCCCCAAACTGACGCTTGCCCGCCCGGACGATTGGCACCTGCACCTGCGTGACGGGCCGTTGATGGCTTCGGTCGTCGGCGCGACGGCCCGGGTATTCGGACGAGCAATCGTCATGCCAAACCTGAAACCGCCGGTGACGACGACCGAAGCGGCGCGCCTCTACCGCGACCGGATCCTCGCCGCGCTGCCGGCAGGCTCGACCTTCGAGCCGCTGATGACGCTGTATCTGACCGACAACACGGCGGCCGGCGAGATCGCGCGAGCGAAGGCATCGGGCTTCGTCCACGCGGTGAAGTATTACCCGGCCGGGGCGACGACCAACTCGGATTCGGGGGTCACCTCGCTGTCCCGCGCCTACCCGGCGCTCGCCGCGATGGAACGCCAGGGCGTCGTGCTGTCGCTGCACGGCGAGGTAACCGCGCCGGAAGTCGACGTGTTCGATCGCGAGCGGGTGTTCGTCGACACCACGCTCGCGCGCATCCTGCGCGACTTTCCGGCGCTGAAGATCGTGCTCGAGCACATCACGACGCAGGAAGCGGCCGCGTTCGTCGCCGCGGCGCCCGGCAACGTCGCCGCGACGATCACGCCGCAGCATCTGCTCTGGTCGCGCAACGCGCTGTTCGCCGGCGGCTTGGTGCGACCGCATCTTTTTTGCCTGCCCATCCTCAAACGCGAATCGCACCGGCAGGCGCTCGTCCGCGCCGCGACGTCGGGAAGCCCGAAGTTCTTCCTGGGCACCGATTCGGCACCGCATGCGAGACACGCGAAGGAAACCGCCTGCGGCTGCGCCGGATGCTACTCGGCGCACGCCGCGCTCGAGCTCTACGCCGAGGTCTTCGAGGCGGCGGATGCGCTCGACCGGCTCGAAGGCTTCGCCAGCTTTTTTGGCGCCGACTTCTACGGATTGCCGCGCCATGCGGATACCGTGACGCTGCTGCGCGAAGCGTGGACCGTGCCGGTCGAATATCCGTTCGGCGCGGAGACGATCGTGCCGCTGCGGGCGGGCGAAACCGTCCGTTGGCGCATCGCCGGATGACACCCGGCGGAACCTCCGGTCCGCCGGTGCTATCCTATTCGTCCGAAGCCAGCCAGACCGTCGCTGCTCCGCGTC
>JAAFGU010000244.1 GCA_010365205.1 Aromatoleum sp.
GCCAGGGCCGACCCAAAAGCAGGGGAGCGCCGGACCGGCGCACGAAGGAAATGAACGGACATGAATTCTCCAGACGAACAACGGGGCGAAGTTCGGCTCGGCGCGCCGGCTGAAGTGCAACGACAGCCAGAAAACCGAGCGCAGCCGCGGGCGCGGGGGACCGACGTTGCCGTCAAGCCCGCAGCGCGTGCGGCGTCAGGAATTCAGGTTCGAAAAACGCAGTGCAGGATCGCGTGCGGCGGCGGAGGCGCCGCAGCCAGGCTGGCGTCAGGGGCCGGATGCGACCGGCCCGACCCGAGCAGAAGCTCAGGCTCGATGGGGAGCGAATACAAAAACGTCGGGATCGCAGCGTGAACGACCGGCACGGGCGCCGTATCGGCGCTTTGCTGGCCATGCTGGCAGTGCCCCGCGCACAAGTTGGCCGCGCTCGCGTCAACATGCTCGCAGCCGGCGACGGAGGCCGACGGCTCCGTGGCCGCTTGAACCGGTGCCCAGGACGTCACGCCCGCTGCCGTGGTCGAGGTGCTTCCCGACAAGCCCGGGCAGGCGTAGCTGGCGACGGCCAACTGCGCGAACAGCAGCACACCGATCAGCAGACGGCTGACGGCTTTGCGGATTGAGCGGGTGACGAACATGGCGCGACGCTATCAGGATGGGCTCTGCATCTTGTCGTGGAACCAAACCTGCAAGCCAACTCTGCATGGGTGGCATTGACGCGTTCGTCGCCACGGCGCAGCGCGCCTTACACGATTCGGCCGGCAGCGCGCCGTCGCGCCCATCTCCTCCTGGTGCTTCCAAATCAGTCCCGGTGCGCTCATCAGGCAACCTTTGCGCTGTGCGCTCCGGTATTCGCCCTTGGAGCGGCCCGGCGCGCTCATGGCAGCAGTGTCACGGTTGCGAATCGTGCCAGCAACGCGCCCGCGCCGAATCCGATGCCGACGACGGCCAGGGCCGCGAGCGCGACTGCGGTTCCGACGCTGCCGCCGAGCTGCTCCACCGCTCCTTGAGGTTTTGAGAAGTAAATCGGCGCCAGGACGCGCAGATAGTAGAAGAGCGATGCCACTGTGTTGAGCACCGCGACGATCGCCAGCGCGGTGTAGCCGGCATCGATCGTCGCCACGAACAGCATGAGCTTTCCGGCGAAACCAGCGAGCGGCGGAATGCCGGCAAGAGACAGCAGGCTCAGCGTCAGCACCGCGGCGACCCACGGTCGCGTCGTCGCGAGCCCGGCGAAGTCGTCGAGCGCGGTGCGGCCGCGAAGCTGCGTGACGACCGCGAACGCAGCGAGGTTCGCCGCCGCATAGCCCGCCAGGAAGAGGAGCAAGGCCGGCAACGCGCTCCGGCTCAGCCCGACGGCGGTGACCGCCATCAATACATAGCCCGACTGCGAGACCGACGACCAGCCGAGCAGCCGGCGCAGGTCCCTCTGCCACAACGCTGCGAGGTTGCCGAGCGTCATCGTGGCGATTGCCATGGCCTCGATCAAGGTGCGCCAGCCCGTCGCGTCGTCGAAGCTGCTCAACAGGCGAGCCAGGGCGATCGCGGCACCGATCTTCGGCACGACGGTGAGGAACGCGGCCGCCGGAGCCGGTGCGCCCTGCGCCACGTCCGGCAGCCACGCGTGCGCCGGCGCGGCGCCGAGCTTGAAGCCGACCCCAACGACGACGAGCGCGAGCGCGAGCAGCAACAGCGGCGAATGCGGTGCAGAGAGGGTCGCGCTCGCCATCGCCACATAGCTGCTCGTGCCGAGCAACCCGTAGAGCAACGTCAGGCCGACCATCAACAGACTGTTCGCGAAGGCGCCGAGTAGGAAATACTTCATGCCGGCCTCGACCGAGATGGCCCAGTCGCGGTGATAGCCGGCCATGACGAAGCCGGTGATCGAGCTGAGGAGCACGCCGGTCACGAGCTGCAAGGTATCGCTTGCCGCGGCCATCATCATGGCGCCGAGCGCCGACAGCATCAGCACGCTGTAGTACTCGCCGTGACGCTTGTCGTCGCGCAGCCAGGCCGGCGTGCAAAGAACGGCGACGCCGCTGGCGGCGAGGATCACGATGCGTGCCCATGTGCCAGTGGCGTCGATCGCCCAGGTGCCGGTAAAGGTCAGCCGTGGCACCTGCAAAACCTGGAGCGCGCAAAGGTTGGTGGCGATCCCGATGCCCACGAGTGCGAGGGCGGCGCAGAGCCATTGGCGCCGCTGCGGCAGGAACGACGCGAGGAGTACACCCAGCATCGCGGTAATCAGCACCGCGATCTCCGGCAGGACGTCGCCGACCGGCATGTCAGGGCGTGCGCAGGAGGCTGGACGACGCGCCGTCGATCAGGGCCAGCAGCCAGCGCGGATACAGGCCGACGGCGACGACCAGCGCGAGCAGCACGCCGAGCGTCGCCGTCTCGATGCGGCCCAGGTCGGGAAAGTCGGCCCACCGCTTCGGCAATGCGCCCATGAAGAGACGCTGGATCGTCTGCAGGAAGAGCGCTGCGGTGATGACGATGCCAAGCAGCCCGATCGCCGCCAGCCACGGATAGACGGCGAACGTGCCGGCGAAGATCTGGAACTCGGCGACGAAACCGGCCAGCCCGGGCAGGCCCAGGCTGGCGAAGGCTGCCAACGTCGTCGCCACGGTGAGGCGCGGCGCGACGCCCGCCAGGCCACCGAATGCGCCGAGGTCGTACTCCTCGGCGCGTTGCCAGAAGGCGCCGGCGACGAGAAAGAGCGCGCCGGTGATTAGACCGTGCGCGACCAATTCGACGACGGCGCCCGTCAGTGCGAGGTGGCGCGCTGCGGCCGCTTCGCCGCCAACCAGCGCGCCGGCAACGGCCACGCCGAGCACGGCGTAGCCCATGTGGTTGACGGAGGTGTAGGCGATGCGTCGCTTGAAGTTTGTTTGGCCGAGCGCCACCAGCGATCCCCACAGGATGGAGATCACGGCGACGACGGCGAGCACGAAGGCGTAGCGGGCGAAGGTGGCGCTCATCATCGACAGGGGAATGCGGATCAGGCCGTAGACACCCATTTTCAGCAGCACGCCGGCGAGGATCGCCGAAACCGGGCCCGGCGCATCGACGTGGGCGGGCGGCAGCCAGGTGTGGAACGGGAACAGCGGCGCCTTGATCGCGAAGCCGACGACGAAGCCGAGCAGCACGAGCCCCGAGCGAACGTCCATGCCGGCGAGCGGCTGGCGCGCGATCAGCTCGCGCATGTCGAAGCTGAACGGCGAGGTGGCGAGCACGAGGCCGATGATGGCGAGCAGGATGGCGAGCGAGCCTGCCAGTGTGTAGACGAAGAACTTGGTCGCCGCAGCCTTGGCGTCGCCGTGACCCCAGCGGCCGATCAGAAAGTACATGCCGACGAGGCTCAGGTCGAAGAAGACGTAGAAGAGCAGCAGATCGAGCGCCAGGAAGACGCCGAGCGAGACGCCCTCGAGGAACAGGAACCAGGCGTAGTAAGCCCGTGCCGAGCCTTGGGTCTGCGCCGGCCAGGCGACGGCGGCGACGAAGAGCAGGGCGCTCATCAGCGCCACGGCTAACGCGATGCCGTCGACGCCGACCCGCCAGGCGACGCCGAGCGTCGGGATCCACGGCATTTCGGCGACCTGCTGGAAGGCCGGGGCGCCGGCCCGGGTGTCGAAGCCCCATCCCACCCAGGCGAGAAGGAGAAGGGGCAACGCAGCGACGACGACCGCGAGCCGTCGCGCCGCGCTGTCCGACCACCCGGGCATCAGTGCGAGCAGGAGGGCGCCGGCGAGAGGGATGAGGATGGTGAGAGTGAGCATGTCGGTTCTTGTTGTAGGCCGGGACGTCAGAGGCGGGCGGCGAAGAGGAAGGCGCCGAGTGCGAGGGCGCCGAGCAGCAGCACCGCGAACGCGTGGTGCGACAAGCCGGTCTGCAGTCGCTGCGCGTCCTGCCCGCCGAGGGAAACGAGCCGGGCCGGGCCCAAGGCGACGCCGTCCGCGACGAGCTCTCCAACGCGGCTCGTCGCTCGCGACAACCAGTCCACGAAGGCCGTCGTCAGCCCAACGCCGCGATCGACGACGCGGTTGTCTTCTCGTGCCAAGCGTGCGGCCAGCCGTGTGCCGGCCTGTCCGATGGCCCGCGGAGCCGCGTCGATGACGACGTCGTCAAACCGCGCCAGTGCGCGGGCCAGCACGGCCATCGGCGTCGTCACGGCGAGGTCGATGAGGACGGGCAGGCGCCACCAGTCGGCAACGGGCGCGACGAAATCGCCGTGCCCGAGCGTCGGCATCCGGACGGCGATCCAGCGCCCCGTCAATGCGCCGACGGCGACCGCCCCGATCGCGGCGCCGATGAGCGTCGCAGACTCGCGCGGAAGCGCGATCGAAAGCGCCCCTGTCAGCGACTCCCTGACGCCGGGCAGCCAGAGCGCCGACAGCAGCACGCCGGCGACGGCGAGCCAGCCGAGCG
>JAAFGU010000245.1 GCA_010365205.1 Aromatoleum sp.
GGCGCTGCTGTTTCTGCCGGAACTCGCGGCAGCGCGGCAGGGCGGCGAGGCCGCGCTCGGCGTCGTCTACGGCCTCGGTGCCACGCTGCTCGCATGCGGCGGCAATATGCTGGCTGTCCGCAACCAGCGGGCGGGCATCCCGGTATTCCAAGGAACCGTCTGGGGGATGGCCTACGGATCGCTGGTCGCGGCCGCCGCGGCGCTGTTGCATGGGGCCGCGTGGACGATGGACTTCGGACCGGCGTACCTCGCCTCGCTCGCGTACCTCGCCGTGTTCGGCAGCATTGTGGCGTTCGGCGCGTATCTGACGCTGATCCAGCGGATTGGCGCGGGTCCGGCGTCCTACGTCGGCGTCGCGACGCCGGTGGTCGCGATGTCGTTGTCGACGCTGCTCGAAGGGTATCGCTGGACGTGGCCCGCGGCAGCGGGCGTCGTGCTCGCGATGATCGGCAATGTGCTGGTGCTCCGGCCGCCCCGGAAGAAGGATCCGGGCGTTTAGTCCTGACAGGCCCTAGTCCAGCTGCAGCTTCGCGTCTGCGATCAGTTTTTTCCAGCCGTTGAGGTCGGCTTCGATCAGCGCGCCGAGTCGCTCCGGGGCGCCGGGAATCAGTTCGGCGCCTTCGCGCTCCAGGCGCTCCCTGACGTCGGGCTGCGCAAGCACTCTTTGGATTTGGGCATTGAGCTTCGCAATGATGTCGGCGGGCGTGCCGGCCGGCGCGACGATGCCCCAGTAATTGATCACGTTGGCGTTTGGCACGCCTTCTTCCTCCCAGCTCGGGACGTCCGGAAGCAGCGGCGCGCGACGCGAGCCCGTCACCGCGAGCACCTTCAATTTACGGTCGGCGAGATAGGGAAGCGTCGCCGGGATCGACGCGGTCATCGCCTGGATCTGGCCGGCAATGAGGTCGAGCGTGGCCGGGGCGATGCCGCGGTACGGGATATGCACGACGGCGATCCCCGCGCGCGCCTTGAGGAGTTCCAGCGCCAGGTGATTGACGCTGCCGGGGCCGGCGGAGCCGTAGTTGAGCTTGCCGGGCTCCCGTTTCGCAAGCGCGATGAACTCGCGCATCGTGTCGGCGGGCACCGAGGCGTTGACGACGAACGCGAGTGGACCGGATGCGATGGGTGCCACCGGCACGAATTGCCGCAGCGGATCGTAGCCGGCGGACCTCGACGACGCGGCCACGGTTGTAAACGGCGAGGCGACGAAGAGCAGCGTGTAGCCATCCGGATCGGCCTTCGCGGCCTCGACGGTGCCGATGGCGCCGCCGGCGCCTGTCCGGTTATCGACGATGATCGTCGCATTCATGGCGTCGCCAAGCTTTTGCGCAACGAATCGCGCGACGGTGTCTGTTCCGGCGCCAGGCGGAAAGGGGACGATCAGCCGGATCGGCTTCGACGGGTACGGCGGCGCCTGGGCGGCGACGCTGGCGGCGGCGAACGCAGTGGCCAGGGCGGCCAGCAAATGGACGAATCGGTTCATGGCGTACGGGGAGGAAGTCCGGCAGTCAGTGGTGGTCAACCGTCGAGCATCGCCGGCACGAATGACGCGATGATGACAAACGTCAATCCCAGCCGTCTCTTGGCGTAACGTCGACGTTGTCGATCAGCCGGGTCGTACCCAGCCACGCCGCGCCGAGCACGATCAGGAGATTCGGATGGTCGAAGCCCTCCGGGTGCGGAATTCGCAGCCCGAGGCCGTGCCGGATTGCGACGTAGTCGACCTTCCAGCCGCGCTTGGCGAGTTCCGCGCGGCCGGCGGCCTCCAGATTCGCGTAATCGGTGCGGCCCGCCGCGATTTCATCGGCGATCCCGCGCAGCACGCGATAGAGATTCGGTGCCTCGGCGCGGGCCACGGCGTCGAGATAGTTATTGCGCGAGGACAGCGCGAGGCCGTCCGCAGCGCGGATCGTTTCGGCCGGAACGATCTGAATCGGCAGGTTGAACTGCTGGACCATGCCGCGGACGATCTTCAGCTGCTGCCGGTCCTTCTTGCCGAATACGGCAACGTCGGGCTGCACCAGGTTGAAGAGCTTCAGCACCACCGTGCACACGCCGTGGAAGAAGCCGGGGCGGAACGCGCCGTCGAGCTCGTCGGCGAGCGGCGGCGGCTGCACGCGATAGACCTGCGGCGTCGGAAACATTTCGTGCTCGAGCGGCGCGAACAACACGTCGACGCCTTCGCGCTCGAGCCCGACGCGATCCGCTTCCATCGTCCGCGGGTAGCGGTCGAAGTCCTCGTTCGGGCCGAATTGCAGCCGGTTGACGAAGATGCTGGTGACGACGGCGTCGCCATGCTCGCGGGCGATCCGGCACAGCGACAGGTGGCCTTCGTGCAGGTTGCCCATCGTCGGCACGAACGCGACGCGCTTGGCGCCGTCGAGATGCTCGGAGAGTTCTGCGGCGCTGTGGACGATTTCCATGCTGTCCCTCGCGTGGCGGTGGAAACGAGTGGCGAAAGCGGTCCGCGTCGTCGCGGCCCGCCCGGATGCCGGGGTATCAGAAGCAGTGCTCGGCCGCCGGGAACGTGCCGTCCTTCACCGCGGCGACATACGCCGCCAGCGCCGCCTCGACACTGTCGCGTCCGCTCAAGAAATTGCGGACGAAGCGCGCCGGGCGCCCGGGTTGGATGCCGAGCGCGTCGTAGATTACCAGCACCTGCCCCGAGCAGTCAGGCCCGGCGCCGATCCCGATTACCGGAACGCCGGACGCAGCCGTCAGCGCTGCGCCCAGGCTGCGCGGCACGCACTCGGCGACCAGCAACGCAGCCCCCGCTTCGACGAGGGCGCGCGCATCGCCCTGCAGCGCTTCCGCGGCATCGGGAGTCTTGCCCTGTACGCGATAACCGCCCAGCGCGTTCACCGACTGTGGCTGCAACCCGATATGGCCGCAGACCGGAATGCCGCGAGTCGTAAGAAAGGCAACGGTCGGCGCAAGCCACGCGCCGCCTTCGATCTTCACCATCTGCGCGCCGGCCTTCAGCGCGGCTGCGGCGGCGTCGTACGCGGCGCAGGGGCTCGCCTGGTACGTGCCGAATGGGAGGTCGGCGATCACCAGCGCCCGCGCGCAGCCCGCGACGACGCAACGGGTGTGATACAGCGTCTCGGCGAGGCTCACGGACAGCGTAGACAACTGGCCCTGCACCACCATCCCGAGCGAATCGCCGACGAGTAGGACGTCGACCCCGGCGCGGTCACAGAGCGCGGCGAAGCTTGCGTCATACGCCGTCAGCATTGCGATCCTGACGCCGTCGGCCGCCAGTTTTGCGAGCGCGGGAACGGTGAGCCGCGAGACGCGGGCGGCGGCATCGGGGCGGGGCGCTTGCTGTGCACTCATCGGTGACTTGCCGTCACGGCGCAAGATTGAAGAATTCGCGGCGTCCGCGCATCGAGCCGATGCGCGAGAGCAGCAGGGCGATGTGGTCGGCATTGTCGACGAAATTGAGCCGCTCGCTGTTGACGATCAGCAGCGGTGCCGCCTCGTACTGGTAAAAATAGCGGCTGTACGCGTCGGCTAGCCGCGCGAGGTAATGTTCGGAGATCGCCCGCTCGTGGGCGACGCCGCGCCGGTGCACGCGCTCGATCAGCGTTTCGACGGGCGCCTGCAGATAGATGACGAGGTCCGGCGTCGGCGCTTCGAGCCTCAACTGCGAATACACTTTTTCGTAGAGCTGGCATTCGGCGTCGCTCAGATTGAGCCGCGCAAACAGCGGGTCCTTGTCCAGCAGGAAATCGGCGACGGTGACGCGGCGGAACATGTCGAGCTGCGTCAGGCCGCGCAACTGGTCGACGCGCTGGAACAGGAACGTCAGCTGCGTCGGCAGCGCGAAGCGCGCCATGTCCTCGTAGAAACGAGGCAGGAACGGGTTGTCCTCGGGCCGCTCGAACAGCTCCTCGCCGCCAAGATGGTGCGCGATCGTCCGCGCGAGACTCGTCTTGCCCGCGCCGATCGGCCCTTCGACGACGATGTATCGGCATTTCTCGAGGTCCATCGGCGGATCGCGGGCGCCGGGCTAGTACCCCGACCCATATCCTTGCATGCACGCCGAGAAGCGATCGCGCGCACCGGACGCCTCAGTCGACTGAGGCGCACCGCAGCCATAGCTTGGGCTATGGCGAGGATGAGCGACAAAGCGATCGGTGATGCGGGTCGATTCGAACATGGCAAAACTTATGGGTCGGGATACCAGTGTGCTGTCTCGTAAATTCGTTCGATAGTTCGCGGAGAAATCAGATGCCATGCTGCGTTACTCGGCCTCACCGTAGCACGGGCTACGGCCTCGGCCTCACGCCTTGCCTGGCACCCGATTTCATCCGCTCCTTTATCTTCAGAACTTACGGGACGGCACACTAGGGCGCGAGGTGGGTCCGGGTCCGGGCGATCCGCTGTCCGCGTACCGTGCCGAGAAATTGGCGCGCGAGCCCCGCCCGGGAATAGTCGCCGCGGCCGCCACGTCGGCGAGCGGGCGCAGGACAAACGCGCGCTCGTGCATTCGCGGGTGCGGCACCGTGAGCCCCGGCAAGCGGAGCCGGCGGCGGCCGTATAGTAGCAAATCCAGATCGAGCGTTCGGGGCGCGTTGCGATGGGGTTCCTGGTCGCGGCGCCGCCGCTGTCGCCGCTCGATTGCCTGCAGCGAGGCAAGCAGCGCGCGGGGGCCGATCGACGTCCTCAGTGCCACAACGGCGTTGACGTAATCGGGTTGCGGCCGGATGTTGCCGATCGGAGCACTCGCGTAGTTCGGCGACACCGCGACGACGCGAACGCCCGGCAGTCGCGCGATCCGGCGCACCGCTCGCGCAAGTTGCCGGCGCGGATGGGCAAGATTGCTCCCCAGGCCGACGAACACGAGCGGCGCGCTCACTCCGCGGACGGTTCGCCGGCGGACGTCGCAGCGTCGCCGTCGTCCTGGTGCTTTCTGCCGCGGCCGCGCGAGCGGCGGCGCTTCTTTGGCGCCTCGTCGGGCCGCAGCATCGCTTCGCGCGCGTCGTGGCCGGCATTGGCGAAGCGGCTCCACCAGTCCGCGAGCCGGGCGAGTTCGCCCTCGAGTTCCCCGCTCTTGCAGCGCAGGTCCAGGAAATCCCAGCCGGCGCGGTAGCGAGGATGCTCGAGCAGCCGGAAAGGCCGCTGCCCCGACCGTTGCTCGAAACGCGGTTGCAACGACCAGATCTCCTTGATCGTCGCCTCCAACCGGCGCGGGATCGCGATTTGCTTGGCCTGCCTCTCGAGCACGTTGTCCATCGCGTCGAACAGCGCCGGAATCGACTTCTCGCCTATTGCCGACGCGGCCTTCCACGTGGCGAGGACATCGTGCCAGAGGAGCGTCGCAAACAGGAAGCCCGGCGAAACGCCGCGGTCGTCGCGCACGCGATCGTCGGTGTTGGCGAGCGCCAACTCGATGAAGCGCTGGCCGAGCGGCTGTTCGAGGATCACATCGAGCAGCGGCAGCAGGCCATGCGACAGGCCGTGCGCGCGCAGGCTTCGGAGCGTATCGGTCGCGTGTCCGGAGAGCAGAAGCTTCTGCATTTCGTCGAACAGGCGCGCTGGCGGGACGTTCTGCATCAGGCCGGCGAGCTTCGATATTGGCGCGGCGGTCTTGGGTTCGATCGCGATGCCGAGCTTTGCCGCAAGACGGACCGCGCGCAGCATCCGTACCGGATCCTCGCGGTAGCGCGTCGTCGGAGGTCCGATCAGGCGCAGCCGGCGCGCGCGGATATCGGCGACGCCGCCTACGTAGTCCCACACTTCCTCGGTCGCCGGGTCGAAATACAGCGCATTGATCGTGAAGTCGCGCCGCGCCGCGTCCTCGGCCTGCGATCCGTAGACGTTGTCGGACAACAGGCGCCCGTGCTCGTCGGTCGCGTCGTCGCCGGTCTGCGCGGCGCGGAACGTCGACACCTCGATCGGCTCGGGCCCGGCGTGGACGTGCACGAGGCGGAACCGCCGGCCGATAATGAATGCGCGCCGGAACAGCGGCTTCACCAGTTCGGGCGTGGCGTCGGTCGCGACATCGAAGTCCTTCGGCTCGATGCCGAGCAGGAGGTCGCGCACGGCACCGCCGACGACGAAGGCCTTGAATCCGGCCTCGTGCAGGCGGCGGATCACCTGCAATGCGCCGGACGACAGCTGATTGCGGCGGATCGGGTGGTCGTTCGGCCCGTACACGCGCGGTTCGCGTCCGGGCTTGCCCGAGCGGGGCATCAGACGGGCGAACAGGCGGCGGATCATCGCGCGGACACGTTGACGGTCGCGAGGGGTGGCAGCGGGCGGGGGCGGCGGCGAGCGGCCCCGGGGCGGTGAAGACCGCGAAGGAAGGACGTCATCGAATCGGCGGCGATGATAGCACGCTCGCGTCGGGGTCCTCGGCGCGCCAGACGCCCGGTGCGAGCCCGGCCAGCG
>JAAFGU010000246.1 GCA_010365205.1 Aromatoleum sp.
CCTCGCGACCGATCCGGCCGCCCCCCTGGGCTTGCTGCGCCGACGCTTCCCAGTCGACGACAAAGCTGTAGTCGATCCGGAAGTTGTCGGTCTTGCCACGCGCCGCCGACAACGCCTGCGCGAACTTCCACAGCGTGCGCAACTCGCGCGTCCACGGCGGATCCGACGGTGCCGGCAGGTCGTTCGCGAACGCCTCGTCGATCGCGTCGAGCCGCAGGTTCGCGACGATCGGGACGCGATCGACGCGCGTCTCGTGCGCCACCAGAACGCCGTCAGGCTTGACCTCGGCATACAGCGACAGCGCCGGCGGCGCGTGCCCGGCGGCGAGCGTGAACGCAGCCACCGCCTCGTCGGGCAACATCGTGATCTTGCGTCCCGGCATGTAGACGGTCGACAGCCGGTTCCGCGCGATCGCGTCGAGCGGCG
Source organism: Aromatoleum sp. (assembly GCA_010365205.1). Lineage (GTDB taxonomy): Bacteria > Pseudomonadota > Gammaproteobacteria > Burkholderiales > Casimicrobiaceae > CAIWHR01. Next base: position 427 of record JAAFGU010000246.1, read on the forward strand.
ACCCGTGCGTGACGGCCAGCGCCGGGGCGGCGATGTGAATGCCGATCGCGAAGTGTCCATTCGGCAGCTCGCGCACCGAAAACGCGTCGTCGATCTCGGTCGTGGTCGCATCGTCGATCGAGAACGCGCGAACCGCGGCCTCCGGCAATTCGGGCGCCGCAGGCACCGCGCCCCACGGCGGAAACGCGACGCCTTGCGGAAAAGCCTGCGACAGAAACTGATTGAAGTGGTAGTCGTGGGTCGACGGGATCGCGCCGCACTCGGCGAGCAGCGCCACCGGATTCGTCTGCAGTGCATCGCCGGCGGCGGCCAGCGCCTTCCATTCGAGCGTGTTCTTGTCCGGCTTGTACAAAAGCATCGGCAGCTTCGCGCGCAGCGCCTCGGGCAACCGCCGCGAGCGGAGGTCGTCCTCCCACGCGGCCATCTGTTCGCCGTCCCGCTTCTTGCGCTCGACGGACGCCAGCGCGGCCCTCAGCGCATCGGGCGGCGCCTTGCGGTATCGCCCTTTGCCGCGCTTGTAGAAATACATCGGCGCCGCCGCGAGCGCGAACGCGACCGCCGCGGCTTCCGGCGCTGCGGGTGTGTGGCCGAAATACTCGCTCGCGAGGTCGACGAATCCAAACTCGTCGTCGGGAGAAACCTCCCACAGAAAATTCGGGTCGAGCTCGCCCGCCAGCTTCTGCGCTCCGGCATTGAGCGCCGACGGCGACGGCTCCTCGAAGCGCAGCAACACCGCCGCGGCCTTGATCTTCAGGCGCTTGCCCGAAGCGGCCTCGATCTGCAGCGACGTGTCGTTGTCGGCGAGGACCGTGCCGGCCTTGAACTGGCCGTCGTCCTCGAAAAAAACGTGCATGGGATTTTCGGGCGGGCGCGGCCGCTTGCGGGTCGCTGGGAGGCCGGATTATAGCTTGCGGCCACACACCGCCCGGGCGCGACGGCGTGCGCGCCGCCCATCTCGCCGCCTCGCACGCGGCGGCGAAACCGGGATCCGTGTCGCGTAGAACGACCTATGTCCCTGAATCATATGAAGACATTTTTCGCGCGTTGCCAACGTTCCACGCTACCGAAAGGACGACCACGATCGCGTTGACAATATTATGGAATAATGTTCTGCTTTTGAACAACACCTATTTTTTCGGAACCTCGCTGTGGCCGGAAGCCTCATCGACCGCGCACTGGGAATCTTGGAAGTGCTCGCGCAGAACGCGCGCGGATTGCCCTTGCAGGATATCGCCCGGCACCTCGATATCCCCAAGAGCGCCGCGCACCGGATCCTGGGCGACCTCGCACGGCGCCGTTACGTTCGCCAGGATCAGGCGACCGGCCGCTACCTGCTGACGACGCGGCTCACGTCGCTCGGCTTCCGCTATCTGGCGGACAGCGGTATCGTCGACATCGCGCAGCCGGTGCTGGACCGCCTCGCCGCGGAAACCGGCGAGCTGGCGCGGCTCGGCGTCATCGACGGCGAGCGCCAGACCTGGGTGGCGAAGGCGCAGGGAGCGCGCTCGGGCCTGCGTTACGACCCCGACATGGGAATGGAGGCGCCGCTGTCCTGCACGGCATCGGGGCACGCGTGGCTCGCGTGCCTGACCGACGAAGAGGCGATCGAGCTTACCGTGCGCCAGGGCTTCGGCCGGCCCGACGAATACGGCCCCAACGCGCCGCGAACGATCAAGGCGCTTCAGGCGCGGTTGAAGCAGGCGCGCGCGCGTGGCTACAGCTGGGTCGTCGACAGCTCGGCCCCCGGCACCAGCGCGATGGCCGCGGCGATCCGCCATCCGGTCACGCAAGGCGTCGTCGGCGTCATCAGCGTCGCCGGGCCGAGCGCTCGACTCACCGAAGCGCGCATGCACGCGCTCGCGCCCGTGCTGCGCGCCGCGGCGGCCGATCTGTCCGAGGCGTGCGACGGCTCAGAGTATCTGATGCAGGCGAGCCGCTCGTTCGAGCAGCGTGCCGATGCGCGTATCGCGTCCGTGGGATAACCGGGCCGCCTCATCCAAATTCACTGAAGGGAACGCCATGGATTTCGCACTGAGCGACGAGCAGCAACTGCTGGTCGGAACAATCCGTCGTTTCGTCGACGCCGAATTGCTTCCGCTCGAGGACGAAATCGAGCGTGAGGGTCGCCTTGCGCCGGCGAAGGCGAAGGAGATCTTCGAGAAGTCCCATGCGCTCGGCTTCTACGCGATGAACATCCCCGAGCAGTACGGCGGCGGCGGCCTGTCGGCGATCGACACGATGCTGGTCGAAGAACAGTTCGGCCGCACCAAGGACATTCTGATCCGGCGCGCGTTCGGCAACGTGTACGAGTCGCTGCTCGAATGCACCGACGCGCAGAAGACGCGCTGGCTGCTGCCGGCCGTGAAAGGCGAGCGCACGTGCTCGATCGCGATCACGGAACCGGGCGCGGGATCGGACGCGGCGGCGATCACTACACGCGCCGTTCGCGACGGCGACGGCTGGCGGCTCACCGGCGGCAAGCATTTCATCAGCGACGGCGAGTTCTCGGACTTCTTCATCGTGTCGGCGGTTACCGATCCGGCGGCCCGACCGCGGCACGTCTCGCTCTTTCTGGTCGACAAGGGGATGCCCGGGTTTAAAGTCGGGCGCGACCAGCCGATGATGGGCCTCACCGGCACGAGCCACCTCGAGATCGTGTTCGACGACGTGCCGCTCACCGGAGAGCACCTGCTGGGAAAGGAAGGCGGCGGACTGCGTCTCGCCTACGAAACCCTGGGGCGCGTGCGGTTGGCGCAGGTCGGCGCGCGCGCCGTCGGCAAGGCAACGCGGCTACTGACGCTGATGACCGACTATGCGAACGAACGCAAGCAGTTCGGCAAGGCGATCGGCGAGTTCCAGATGATTCAGGAAATGATCGCCGACAGCGTTATCGAGATCAGCGCCGCGCGGCTCATGCTCCTGCGCGCTGCGTGGGAGATCGACCAGGGGCGCGACGCGCGCGCCTGGATTTCGATGGTAAAGATCGACGCGGCCGAGACGCTGGGACGCGTCGCCGACCGCGCGGTGCAGGTCTTCGGCGGGATGGGCTATTGCGAGGAGATGCCGGTGGCCCGGCTCTATCGCGATGCGCGGATCTACCGGATCTTCGACGGCACCTCGGAGATCCATCGGACCGTCGTCGCGAAGAGCGCGCTGAAGAGCGGCGCGGCGTTGTGGGACATCGGAGCCTGAGACGGTGCGCCGCGCCAAGTTCATCACGGCGGACGAAGCTGCCGAACTGATCGGCGACGGCATGACCGTCGGCCTCGTGGGCGGCGGCGGCGGCCTGATGGAGGCGAGCACGGTCTTCGCCGCGATCGAGCGGCGGTTCCTCGCGACGCGCCATCCGGCCCTGCTGACCCTCGTCCACGCTCTCGGCATCGGCGACCGCAAGACGATGGGGCTCAATCGTTTCGCGCACGAGGGCATGGTCAAGCGCGTGATCGGTGGCCACTGGGTGTGGTCGCCGCGGATGCAGGAACTCGCGCGCGCCGAGAAGATCGAGGCCTACGTGCTGCCGGCCGGGGTCATCATGCAGCTCTATCGCGAGATCGGCGCCGGTCGTCCGGGTCTTGTAAGCCCGGTCGGGCTCGGGACGTTTGTCGATCCGCGGCAGGACGGCGGCCGCATGAACGCGGCGGCGAAGGCGAACCTGGTCGACGTCGTGCGCATCGACGAAAAGGAGTGGCTGCGCTACAAGTCGTTTCCCGTCGACGTCGCCATCATCCGCGGCACGTTTGCCGATCCGCACGGCAACGTCAGCCTGATCGGCGAAGCGGCAAATCTCGACATCCACGCGATCGCGCTCGCCGCCCACAACAGCGGCGGCAAGGTGATCGCGCAGGTGCGCCACGCCGTCGAAGCGCATTCGCTGCCGGCGCGGCAGGTGAACGTTCCGGGCGTGCTCGTCGACGCCGTCGTCGTCGACCCCGACCAGCGGACGGGCTACGACACCGCCGTCGACCCGGCACTTTCGGGCGAGCGCCGCGGCATC
>JAAFGU010000247.1 GCA_010365205.1 Aromatoleum sp.
CCGCGCCCTGGCGGATCTCGCCGTTGCGTTGACGCCGCGCGGCGCTGTCCCGCAAACGCGAGGACCGGCGAAGCTCGCGCGAATGCGCGGGGGCTGCGCCCTCCCCGGGACGCTTTGCGCCCCTCGCTATTCCTTCGATCCCGCCGCGTAGGCCGACGGCGTGACGCGGGCGTGCGCGAGGTACTCGCGCAGGTGCTGAATGTCCTGCCGGCCGAGTTCCTTGCCGTGGTTGGGGCGGTGCAGCGTGCCCTCGACGCCATTGAGCAACACGCGAACACGTGTGCCGGCGAGCGACTCGACGGCGGCTCCCAAGTGACGCAGGAGAGACTCGACCTCGCGCCACTGGATGTTTCCGCTGACCGGGTCGTGGAAGATCGCGCGAATCAAATTTTCGTGTTTGTGGCTCATGGCGAGGATGCGGGCGCAGGGGTCGTTATCGGTCGGGAGTGGGCACAACGGAGGCACGCGAATCGCCGCCATCGGTTACCATTTTCCACCGGAATTGCCGTCCGCGTCTTGTCTTCCTCTCCGGCTTTCCACACCGCCTCCTTCCCCCAGCCGTGCCGACCGCCCCGTCGCGCCTCATCGCGCATCTCGACATGGACGCGTTTTATGCGTCGGTCGAACTGCTGCGCTATCCCGAGCTTCGCGGCCGTCCGGTCGTGATCGGCGGCGGCCGGCGGCATCAGCCGGTGGAATCGACCGATCCGGCGACGGGCCGGATCACCCGTTCGTTTTCCACGCTGCGGGGCTACACCGGACGCGGCGTGATCACGACGGCGACGTACGAGGCGCGCGCGCTCGGCCTGCACTCCGCGCTGGGCATCATGAAGGCGGCCGCGCTGGCGCCGGACGCGATACTGCTGCCGACCGACTTCGACGCGTACCGCCGGTATTCGCGGATGTTCAAGGCCGCGGTCGCCGGCATCGCGCCACAGATCGAGGACCGCGGCATCGACGAAATCTACATCGACCTTGCCGGCGTGCGGCTGGCGGCGCACGAGGAGTTTGCCACCGATGCGGAGGAAGCCTGGTGGCGGGCGCGCGACGTGGCCAAGGCGATCAAGGAAGCGGTGCGCGCGGCGACCGGGCTGTCGTGCTCGATCGCCGTCGCGCCCAACAAGCTGCTCGCGAAAATCGCCTCCGACCTCGACAAGCCTGACGGCTTGACGATGCTCGTCGATGCCGACATCCCGCGCCTGATCTGGCCGCTGCCCGCGCGCCGGATCAACGGCATCGGCCCGAAGGCAACCGCGAGACTCGATGCGCTGGGCATCCGGACGATTCGCGAGCTCGCTCACGCAGACCTCGGATCGCTGATCGAGCACTTCGGCCGGCATTATGGCGCGTGGATGCATGAAGCCGCGCAGGGCCGCGACGACCGAGAGGTTGTCACCTGCAGCGAGCCGAAATCGATCAGCCGCGAAACGACCTTCGAGCGCGATCTTCATGCGGCGCGCGATCGCGACGAACTGTCGCGGATCTTCACCGATCTGTGCGTGGGCGTCGGCGAGGATCTCAAGCGCAAGGGCTACGCGGGACGGACGATCGGCCTGAAGCTGCGGTTCGACAATTTCAAGACGGTGACGCGCGATCAAACGATCGCCGCGCCGACGCAGGACGCGAAGGAGATCCGGCGCGCGGCGGGCGAGTGCCTGAAACGCGTGCCGCTCGAGCGGCGGATCCGGCTGCTGGGGGTGCGGGTCGGCGCGCTGACTTTGGTGGACGCGTCGACGCCGGCACCCATCGCCGAACGGACGCAGTCGCTGTTCGAGGATTGACGCGCGGCGCTCGCGATGTCCGGTTCGCGCGTTCGCCCGTGCGTGATCCCCGGCTCTAGTCGGAGCGACGCATCACGTCGATCGTCAGTCGCAGCAGCCTGGCCAGCGATTCGGTGTCCGGCAGCGTGTCCTCGGTGACGCCGATCGCGCGCAGGTAGTTAGCACCGGCCCGCAGCGCCCGTGCACGCGTCTCCAGCGGCACCTTGCCGTAGCGCGGGCCGTAGGCGGCTCGCAGCGCGTCGGCAAGTGCCAAGGAAAGTTTCTCCTGCAGCAGCGAGGCGTCCGACTCGTCGACGCGCATTGCGCCGCGCCCGGTAAGGAGCCAGTGCAGATTGACGTTGCGCACCGTCCCGATCTTCAGCAGGTATTCCTGCGGGGCCGAGTCGCGGCGCTCGGCGTTCGACACGGTGTTTTGATGGACGCCGAGTGCGGCGGCGAACGCCTTCTGACTGGCGGTGCCGCGGACGAGCTTCAGGCGGTCGCCGAGGGTCATCCGACACGCCGGCGCGCAGACCGCGATCCCGCCACGGCATCGCCAGATCTTGTGTGTTGCATTTTTGCCAACGCCGGGCTCATTTTTTTCGCCAATCGCTTGCCAGGATTCGCCGCAGATACTATCATTGCGTTACTCGTACTCAGCGAGTACAACGTCGCTCCGGATCACCATGCCGACTCTCAACCGTCCAGAATGCCACCCCGCCCTCGCGTCCAGAACGCCGCGGTACGGCATGGGTATGACGATTGAGATCCTCAAGGGATTTGACGGCTCATCGGCGCAAGGCGCCGGAGCCGCGACGCGCTAGCCTTACCTGACCGGAAGACATTCCGCCGGGTGGGTCGGCGGAACGGTCGGAAGGTCCCCCGGACTCCCTCCCTTCCTGTTCCGCCGTTCGCCGAGAACGAGCCGTACGTTCGCGCATCGATGGTTTTGCGCGGCGTGGGCGCATGGCGCTCGCGCTGCTGAATGAAAGGAGGGCCGACCGCATGATTTCGACCAACCACCTGACTGCTTTTGCCCAGGCTGCGCAACCGCGCTCGGGCCTTGCCGTTCGTCAGGGCGGGCAGGGCCTGCGTACGGTCCCCATCGCCGGCGCCACTACGTTGGGCGCCGCGTCGCGATGCCGCGCCGTCATGCCGGGCAGCGAGTACGCACGCGGCCGGGTTGCCGCTTCGGGAGACGACAGCTAAGACGTCCGTCCGCCCCGAAGGAGGCCCGGCGGCCGAGAAGGCGTCGGGCTTTTTTGTCGCCCGACGCCATAGAAAATGACGATAGAGAGGCACAGAAAATGACTTACGATTTGATGGATCTCACCGCGGCCCGGCGGCGCGACGAAGGAAGGCTCATTCGAGGCGGGCGGGACGGCACTTACCGGCAGGCGGAGGACGGATTGATCGTCCGTGTTGCCGCGGCGGAGACTCGCCGGGACGCGGACCGCGAAGCCTCGGAGAAACAGCGTGCGCTGCTCGCGCTCGCTTGCCGCGACGCTGCCGAACAGTAAGCGCGGATTATGGGCCGATGGACGCATTGGCCGGACCGGTGGTTGTCGCGCCGGGTATGCAATGCAGGCGGGGTTCGCTGCCCCCCGATGACTTCCTTGCGCAGTACCGGCAGCGGAAACCGGCGATTTCGAGCGCTGTGCGCGGCGCTCCCAACCGACCATGCGGGATCGCCGCCGCACCGACGGGTGCGGTCACCAGTCGCGGAGGCCCGGTGGGGAGACTCGCCGGGGCCGTGGCGAGCGCGCGTTAGGTCCGCGCCGTTGCTGGTCCCGGCCGCGTTCGGGAAGCGCCTGCGTGCCGCTACGCCTGCCTCGGCGCCGCGCTTGCGTATTTGCAGCTGTAGCGGGCAGGCCCTAGTTGACCGGCGCGCACATCGCGACACCAAGCGCACCGTAGCCTTCGGGAATCCAGCCCGCGGCGATCATCGTGGCGCGGATCGACAACAACGTCGTATAGCGGTGATTGACGTCCACGCGATTGTCGAACAGGCGGTAGACGTTGGCCGTTCCTAACGGACATGCACCGACGTCGGGATCCGGAAGGACGACTTCGAAAACGTTACGCGACTCGAAGAGCCACGCGGTGGGGAAGCGGTCGATGACCAACTGGCATTCGTGCGGCGACGCCGAGTAGAAGTGCGAGTCCAGCCCCGCCTCCGGCCGGCCATAGAAACGGCAGACCGGTGACGCGTTGGGGAGGGGCTCATTGGCGGCCCTCCATGCCTTGAACGTCTGGCCGGTGCGCACCCAGCCGCCCGGCGGCGACGCGTCGAGCACGGCGATCTCCGTCGGATCGGCGGTGATGAAATAGTGGTCGCGCGTAGCCCAGTAGTACTTGACGACGGTCGCATCGGCGGCCGTCGCGACGGCCGGCAGCACCATTCCATACTTGTCGTCGACGGGCAGCGTGAAAAAGACGGTGCCGTCGCTTTTGCGCACGGTGATGTATACGGCGGTCCTCGTCGTCGGCGGAACCGGCGCGTCGGGCGCCACGCCTTCTGTCCTGATCTGGCCGATCTTCGTGAGCGCGGGGACGAGGCCGGTGTCGCCCGAGTACCAGATTGTGCCGTCGGGTGCCGTGGCGATGCCGAAGGCGATCGCTCCTTCCCCCGGGTCGTAGGTGA
>JAAFGU010000248.1 GCA_010365205.1 Aromatoleum sp.
TGTGCCACTCGGTCTTTTCCTGTTTTTCGCCGCTCTTGTCTTTCCATGTTTCCGTCGTCGCGAGCCGCAGGTTCGTCACCGCGTCGCCGCCGGTCGTGTAGCGCGTTTCCGGGTCGCGTCCCAGGTTGCCGATCAGGATCACTTTGTTCACCGAGGCCATTTCAAGACTCTCCCATCGAGTAATTGCGTGAAGTGTACGCCGGGGGCGACGACATCGTTGCGCTCGCCGCGAGCCACATCCCGGTCAGCACGAGGCAGAAGCCGAACACTGCGGGCGGGCCGTAGCGCTGCGACAGCCAGCCGCCTGCGGCCGCGCCGACGAATGCGCCGAAGAACTGCACGGCCGAATAGACGCCGGTGGCGGTGCCCTTGACTGCCGGCGGCGCCAGCTTCGAGATCAGCGACGGCAGCGTCGCTTCGAGCAGATTGAACGCGGTGAAGAAAACGACCAGCGCCGCGACGGTCAACGCAAGCGAGGCGCCGGCCAGCGCGAACAGCGCCTGCCCGATGAACAGCGTGGCGACCGCGCCTATGAACACTCGCTTGGCGCGCGCCGGCCGATCGGCCTGCATCATCGCCGGAAACATCAGCGCGACGGAGGCCGCGAGCACCGGCAGGTAGACCAGCCAATGCTGCGTCGACGGCACGCCATTTTCACGCAGCATGAACGGCACCTGGACGAACAGCGCCATCAGCCCCGCGTGCAGCGCGAAAATTCCGTAGTTGAGCCGCAACAGCTGGCCGTCGGCGAACACGCGCCGCCACTGGCCCGCGGAATCGGCCTGTGCCGGGGACGCTTCGGGTTGCGGCACCGCGTACTCGAGCAGGAAGATCGCGCCCAGCGCGAGGATGCCGGTCAGCACGAAGATGCCGGGCACGCCGATGATGCCCGTCAGCGCCGGACCGAGCACCAGCGACACCGCAAACGTCCCGCCGATGGTCATCCCGATCGCCGCCATCGCGCGCGTGCGCACGGCGTCGCGGGTGAGATCGGCGGCGAGCGCCATCACGGCGGCGGAAATCGCGCCGGCGCCTTGCAGCGTGCGGCCGGCAATCGTCCACCCGATCGTCGGCGCCCAGGCCGCCAGAAAGCTGCCGGCGGCAAAGAGCACGAGACCGACGACGATGACGGGTTTGCGGCCCCAACGATCGGAGGCCCAGCCGAACGGAATCTGCAGCACCGCCTGCGTCAGTCCGTACGCGCCGAGGGCGAGGCCCACCAGCGCATGGTCGCGTCCGCCGGGAAGCGTCTCCGCGTACAGCGCGAGCACGGGCAGGACGATGAACATGCCGAGCATGCGCAATCCGAAAATCGACGCGAGGCCGACGGTCGCGCGTCGCTCATCCGGCGTCATCCGTACGTTGTCGGGGCGCGGGGAAGCATCGGCAGCGACGGATGCGAGGTCGTGCATGGGGCTGGATGGAGCAGGGAGCAAAACGAGCTTCGAAACAGCGGTGGAATGACGGTATAGTAGCAGGTTGCCCCTGCATCCGGCACGCGCCGGATGGCTTAGACCGGTCGTCTGAAGCGGGGGCGGCCCTGGAGCGTTCGAACCACGCATGGACTACATCCGCATCCGCGGCGCGCGCACGCACAATCTCAAGAACGTCAACCTCGACCTCCCGCGGCACCGGCTGATCGTCGTCACCGGCTTGTCCGGTTCGGGCAAGAGTTCGCTCGCGTTCGATACGCTGTACGCGGAGGGCCAGCGCCGCTACGTCGAGTCGCTGTCGGCATACGCGCGGCAATTCCTGCAGCTGATGGAGAAGCCCGACGTCGACCTGATCGAGGGGCTCTCGCCGGCGATCTCGATCGAGCAGAAGGCGACGTCGCACAACCCGCGCTCGACCGTCGGCACGGTCACCGAGATCCACGACTACCTGCGCCTGCTGTACGCGCGCGTCGGCGATCCGTATTGCCCCGACCATCCGGAACAGAAGCTCGCCGCGATGACCATTTCGCAAATGGTCGACGCGACGCTGGCGTTCCCCGAGGACACAAGGCTCGCGATCCTCGCACCGATCGTCGTCAACCGGAAGGGCGAGCAACTCGACCTTTTCATGGAGCTCCGCGCGAAGGGCTTCGTCCGCGTCCGCGTCGACGGGAAAGTCTGCGAGATCGACGCGGTGCCGCGTCTGGCCAAGAACACCAAACACACCGTCGAGGTCGTCGTCGACCGGTTGAAGGTGCGCGCCGACATGAAACAACGGCTCGCCGAATCGTACGAAACGGCGCTGCGCAACGGCGACGGCCGCGCGATCGCCGTCGAGATGGACAGCGGCGCCGAGCACCTGTTCTCCGCCAAGTTCGCGTGCCCGATCTGCAACTACTCGCTGTCGGAACTCGAGCCGCGGCTGTTCTCGTTCAACAATCCGATGGGCGCATGTCCCCGCTGCGACGGACTCGGTTCGATCAGCTTCTTCGATCCGAAACGCGTCGTCGCCTTTCCCCAGCTGTCGCTGGCGTCGGGCGCGATCAAGGGCTGGGACCGGCGCAACCAGTTCTACTTCCAGATGCTGCAGAACCTGGCCAGGCACGCCGGGTTCGATCTCGACCGCCCGTTCGCGAAGCTGCCCGAGCGCATCCAGCAGCTGATCCTCAACGGCAGCGGCGACGAGAAGATTCCGTTCACCTACCTGTCCGAGCGCGGCAAGCCGATGGTCCGCGAGCACGTGTTCGAGGGCATCCTGCCGAATCTCGAGCGGCGCTACCGCGAGACAGATTCGGTGATGGTGCGCGAAGAACTCGCGAAATACCTCAACTCGAAGCCGTGCCCCGAGTGCCACGGCACGCGGCTGCGGCGCGAGGCGCGGAACGTCAAGGTCGGCAATGGCGCCGACGCGCGCGCGATCTTCGAGGTGTCGGCCTGGCCGCTCAAGGAAACGGCGAAGTTCTTCGCCCGGCTGCAGCTCGGCGGCCAGAAGCACGCGATCGCCGACAAGATCGTCAAGGAGATCGGCAACCGCCTGTCGTTTCTCAACAATGTCGGCCTCGATTACCTGTCCCTCGACCGCTCGGCGGAGACGCTGTCGGGCGGCGAGGCGCAGCGGATCCGGCTGGCGTCGCAGATCGGATCGGGACTCACCGGCGTGATGTACGTGCTGGACGAACCGTCGATCGGGCTGCACCAGCGCGACAACGAACGCCTGCTCGTAACGCTGAAGCATCTGCGCGACCTGGGCAACAGCGTGATCGTCGTCGAGCACGACACCGACGCGATCCTCTCCGCCGACCACGTCGTCGACATGGGACCGGGCGCGGGCGAACACGGCGGCCAGGTTGTCGCGCAGGGCACGCCCGACGAGATTCGCAAGGCGCCGCATTCGCTGACCGGCCAGTATCTCGCCGGTCACCGGCAGATTCCCATTCCGGCGCACCGCCATCGCGCCGACGAACGCCGTCTGCACATCGACGGCGCGTCGGGCAACAACCTGAAGCAGGTGACGCTCGATCTGCCGGTGGGGCTGTTCGTCTGCGTCACCGGTGTATCCGGTTCCGGCAAATCGACGCTGATCAACGACACGCTCTATCTCGCGGTCGCGCGCCAGCTCTACGGGAGCACCACGGAGCCGGCGCCTTTCGTCGAGATGCAGGGTCTCGAGTTCTACGACAAGGTCATCAGCGTCGACCAGAGCCCGATCGGCCGCACGCCGCGCTCGAACCCCGCGACGTACACCGGGTTGTTTACGCCGATCCGCGAGTTGTTCGCGCAGGTGAAACCGGCGCGCGAGCGCGGCTACGGTCCCGGACGCTTTTCGTTCAACGTGAAGGGCGGCCGCTGTGAGGCATGCCAGGGGGACGGGCTGATCAAGGTCGAGATGCACTTCCTGCCCGACGTCTACGTCTCCTGCGACGTGTGCCACGGCCAGCGCTACAACCGCGAGACCCTCGAGATCCAGTACAAGGGCAAGAGCATCCACGAAGTGCTGGCTATGACGGTCGAGCAGGCATTCGCGTTTTTCGAGCCGGTGCCCGCCGTGGCGCGCAAGCTGCAGACGCTGCTCGACGTCGGCTTGGGGTACATCACGCTCGGCCAGTCGGCGACGACGCTCTCCGGCGGCGAGGCGCAGCGAGTGAAGCTCGCGCTGGAGCTGTCGAAGCGCGATACCGGGCGCACGCTGTATATTCTCGACGAGCCGACGACCGGCTTGCACTTCCACGACATCGAGATGCTGCTCACCGTTCTGCACCGGTTGCGCGACCATGGCAACACCGTCGTTGTGATCGAGCACAATCTCGACGTGATCAAAACCGCCGACTGGATCGTCGATCTCGGCCCCGAGGGCGGTGCCGGCGGAGGCAGGATCATTGCCGAAGGCCCTCCGGAGGAGATCGTGAAAGTGGCCGCGAGTTTCACCGGCAGGTATCTCAAGCCCGTTCTCGACGCGCACGCCGCGCGTG
>JAAFGU010000249.1 GCA_010365205.1 Aromatoleum sp.
AGGGCGATAACATGCGCGCCGCCGCCGATCGGGGAGGACCTTTCGGCCGGACCGATCCCGAGCCGCGCAACTGGATGCGCGCCTCGGCGCCGGGAATCGCGTTCCGGTGCCATCCGGTCGAGTCTTCCCCCGTCGGCAGCGACGCAGCGCGACCGCGAGAACGCCGGCGCGCGCTGTCGTGGGTCGCCGCCGCGAGCCTCGGGCTCGGGCTGTGGTTCACCGGCGGCGGCGCGTATCTCTACACGAAGACCGCGCTGACGCAGTTGCTGTTGCATCATGCGTGGAAAGAGACGCAGGCGAACCGCACGCCAGTAAAGCCTTGGCCCGGGGCCGACACCTACCCCATTGCGCGGTTGCTGGCACCCGCGCACGACGTCGATCTGGTGGTGCTCGCCGGGGCCGCGAAGCCGATGCTCGCCTTGGGGCCGGGGTATCACGAAGGCTCCGCGCTGCCCGGACAACCCGGCGATACGGTGGTGTCGGCGCCGCGCGATACGCACTTTCGCTTCCTCCGGCAACTCGCCGCCGGCGACGAGCTCATCGTCGAGATCGCGACCGGACAGCGGATGCACTATCGCGTGAAGGGACCGATGATCGCAGCGGCGGAAGCGCTGCTGCAGCCGCGGCTCGCAGCGCCCACGCTGACGCTCGTCGCAGGCGACCCGCCCGACACGCCGCGCTACATCGTCGTCGCGACGGCGGACGGGGCCACGACCTGATAATTGCGCCGCAGCCGTCGGCGCCGGAACATCCCGCCACCGCAGGGAATTCACTTACGAAAAGCAGAAATCTGTCTCAACTAACCGAGCCACCTCGATTCTGCTTGGGTGGAACGACGGGGATAAAGCCAAGATCGAGCGCCAGTTGCCGTGTCTCGTCGCCTTCGTATGCCCGGTCCATCAGCAGATGCAGCGGCCACGGCGCCTTGCCCAGAGTGCGTAGCAGCTTGCGCCCCTCGGGGGCGTCGTGGGCCTGACCGGGCGACAGCGCAAACGTTATGGCCGTTCGAGCATCCGCGGCAACCATATGAATCTTGGTGGTCCATCCGCCGCGCGACTTGCCGATGGCTTGGGGGCCGTTTTTTTTAGAGCCCCCGTGCCATCCGGATGGACTTTGACGGCGGTGCTGTCCAACGCCACCGCTTCGATCTTGATGCGGACGATCTGATCGTGCTGCAACTGGGCAAATACCCGATCCAGCACGCCGTTCTTCGACCAGCGATTCATACGCGTGTAGATGGTGTGCCAGTTGCCCAATCGCTTGGGCAGACCGCGCCATTTGCAGCCCTGCTCGGCCACATACAGAATCGCGTTCAACACCCGCAGATTGGAGAGGCTCACGTTGCCACGCTGAGTCGGCAAACAGTGCTCGATCAGGTGGTACTGCGCTTCGGTGATTTCCATCCGCGCAGTATCTCATAAATGTGACCATTAGTGTTAACACGCCCTAGTCCGAAACTCAGCCTGACCCCCTTTCCCCGCTGTAACAGCTAGCCCGCACGAAAGCCCCTGAGATACATCACTTGATGACCAACGAGGTACGCGAGACCGTGTGCAAGTGACAGACAGAAAAGAATATTCAATACAGCGGCAACTATCGCTGCAACCGATGAAGGCAAGGAGATTGCAATGCCCGCTGCAAAGAGGATGAATAGGTAAACGTAACCAATCGCCAAAGCAACGTACCGCGCAGATACGAGGAGGGCGGCGCCAACGATCAGCCAGCCGATTAAGACAAATCTCAATGGAACGCCCCCAGCGATTCGTAGGCAAAGTATCCTTACGAGCAAGGGTACAATTGCGACGATTACGTTGTTCCGAATAAACTCCATTGTGGAGAATCCGGCGCTGCTCGTGTCGCCGTGACTTACGTAGATGGCCCAGGCTGTGCCGACAACGACAATCAGCAGCCATACAGATAGAGCTAGTAGAACAACCCGCGCATTTATTCGTTTCATTGTTAGCCACCTCCCCAGTTGCCAACGCTGATGCACGGTTCAAATGAGGACCAGCACGCCTGGACCGCGCACCACTGCTCACTGCACTGGATACCATTGTCTCGCGCTTCCGCGCATTGAGCCTGGCATTGCGCCCTGAACTTTCCGCTATTGGACGCGCACTTGTATACGTTATACAAGCACCTTGCTTCATCCCAGCCTGGGATCCACGAACAGCTAAGCGACGAGTCCAAACCGAAATAGTCGGTCTTGCGCAACGGATCGCCGCGTACATAGGCATACGTGTTCGTTCCAGCCTTGATGCCAATCGGATCGCTTTGAATGTATCGTCCAATTCGAACGGGCGGGCGATGTCATCTTCCATGCCGTGGTCGACATCGAAGAACGCGGTGTCACCCCAGTGCAGGAGCAGATGCGTCGGGGGAGCGCGCGATGCCCGGGCTACCCGACGGATCAATCACCGCGTCAAAACGGCGCCACGCGCGCAATGCCTGCACCAGGCGCTATCATCGGGGCCGACATTCAGCGATGGAGGCGACGATGCGGCTCGACGGATCCTGCCACTGCGGCGCGGTGAAATTCCGTGTCGATTCGCACACGCCGTACCCGTACCTGCGCTGCTACTGCTCGATCTGCCGCAAGACGCAGGGCGGCGGCGGCTACGCGATCAACATCATGGGTGACGCGGCGACGCTCAAGGTTCGCGGCGCCATGCATCTGACGGTCTATCGCGCGCGACTTGCCATGCCGGGTGTGAAGAGGAAGCGCCTCTCGTCGGCACGCAGGCACTTCTGCGCGAAATGCGGCAGCGCGCTCTGGGCATGGGACCCGCGCTGGCCGCAATGGGTGTATCCGTTCGCATCGGCGATCGATACGCCGCTGCCGACCCCGCCCGCGGAGGTCGAGATTATGCTCGACTTCGCGGCGCCATGGTCCGAGGTTCCGCGCGGTCGCCGCCACACCCACTTCGCCGGCTATCCGGACGAAGGGATCGCCGACTGGCACCGCGCGCGCGGGCTCGAGGTGCGCTGAAAGTAGGGTCAGACTCGACTTTCGCCACAGACGGGGGCGCTGGCACGCACGTCGGAAAAGTCGATTCTGACCCTACTTTCGGGCGTCGGAAAAGTCGAGTCTGACCCTACTTTCGGGCGTTACATGCCGCTTCTCGGCGACGCCCCGGGCGAGTGAAGGATCGGGCTGTTGATATCCGGCCTCGCCGCCAGCACGCTGCCGTCGTCGTCCTTGACCGGAAGGTTGCTGCCCGTGCGGTAGACCTTCTGGGCGCGCGGCTCCGCGTTGTCCGCGGATTGCGAATTCGCGCCGGCACAACCGGCAACGAGCGCCGCGGCGATCATGCCGACGGCAAAGCTTTGCATCCGATGCATTTTCGGTCCTGAAATGGATGGCCGCCGGGCGGCCGACGCGGGATTTTACCTCAGCTTGTTTCCACACTCGCGGCCGCCGCTGAGGCGAACTCCGTGGCGGCGTCCGCGAGTCGGCGCCGTAGCTCAGCCGAAACTGAGCGCCAGTCCGGCGAGGCCGAGCGCGCCGTAGTCGGACGACCAGGTCTCGCCAGCCGCAACCGGCCAGGCGTCGGTGACGGTACCCGTGGTCACGACCTCGCCGGCGGCGAGCGGCGGGAACTGCGGCTGCGTCACCAGCAACCGAGCGAGATGCACCAGCGCGAGCGCCGGGCTGTCGAGCACGTTGGCGCCGACGCCGGTATCGATGACCCGCTCGCCGCACTTCAGCGTCAGCGTAAACGCGGGCAATGCGGCGGCGATGGCGCCGAGATTGGCGCGCGTGACGCGGAGCGGCTTGCCGACCACCAGTGCCCCGTGCAGTCCGAATGCCGCCGTGCAATCGGCCGCGGTAAATTTCCAGCCGGGGAAGTGGCTCTGGACGATCTCGAACCCCGGCGCGATCCACTCGACGCAGGCCAGCACCGCGAGCGCGTCGCCATCCACCGGCACCGGCGCCTTCAGCTTGAACACGACTTCGGGTTCGATCCGCGGCTCGACGAAGTCGGCGATCGGGATCGTCGCCCGTCCCGCCGGCGCGAAATGCACGGTGTGCTGCCAGACATGCGCCCACATCGGCTGAAAGACGCCGTACCGCGGCCAGATCGTGCGGTTGGTGAAGCCGATCTTGCGGCCGACCGGCTGCCATCCCTGCGTGATCCGGCGGCGCGCCTCGATTTCGCGCAGCACCTGGTACGCCGTCTTCACGTCGAACGACGGATCGTCCGCGGTGATCGGTGCGATCTGCGTCACGCCGTCGTACGCGGCGATTAACCGGCTCGCAATCGCCGCGATGTCAGAGGTCACCGGATCCAGCCGGCCGCGCGCAGGGCGACCGAACCGGCCGCCCAGGCTGCGACGGCGACCACCATGCCGATGACGGCCGCGACGATGGCGCCGGCCGCGCCGGCGAGACCGAGCATC
>JAAFGU010000250.1 GCA_010365205.1 Aromatoleum sp.
GACCGGGTCCGCCGGCGGCAGCAGGCTGTTGTCCAGCCAGACGAAGTAGAACGACGAGCCGATCCAGGCGATGCCGGTGATCAAGTGGATCCAGCGGATCAGGAGCTGCACCCATTCGCCGGCGTACGCCTCCATTCAGCTGCCCCGGTACGTCGACCAGCTCCACGGCGAGACGAGCAGCGGAACGTGGTAGTGCGCGGTCGCGTCGGCGACGCCGAACTCGAGCACGACGTCGTCGACGAACGGCGGATCCGGAAGCGCGACGCCGGTGCGCGCAAAGTATTCGCCGGCCGCGAACACGAGCCGGTATCGCCCCGCCGCGAACGCCGCGCCCTCCAGCAGCGGTTCGTCGCAACGGCCCTCGGCGTTGGTCACCGCATCCTTGATCAGCGCGTAGCGTCCGTCCAGATTTCGATGCAGCGTGATGCGGACACCGGACGCGGGTCGCCCATTGCCGGTATCTAGAACGTGGGTGGTGAGTTTGCCCATTGATGGTTGGCGGCGGGTGAGCGGTTGCGCGGGCGCCGGTCTTGGCGCCTGAAGGCCGCCCATTGTATGCTGCGTTTCCGCTGCACCTCAACGCGATTCTCGCCGGCAGTCCCCTGCGCAGCCCCGATGACGCCGTCACCGCCAGCCCCTGCCTATCCGCGCGACCTCGTCGGCTACGGCGCCCATCCGCCGCACCCGCGCTGGCCTGGCGGGGCGCGGATTGCCGTCAGTTTCGTGCTGAACTACGAAGAGGGTGCCGAGAACTGCGTGCTGCACGGCGATCCGGCATCGGAGACCTTCCTGTCCGAGATCGTCGGGGCGCAGGCGTATCCGATGCGCCATCGCAGCATGGAGTCGCTGTACGAATACGGCGCGCGCGCCGGCGTCTGGCGGCTGCTGCGTCTGTTCCGCGAGCGGAACATGCCGCTGACGATTTTCGGCGTCGCCATGGCACTCGCCCGCAATCCCGCGGTCGTCGCGGCGATGCTGTCCGACGGCCACGAAATCGCGGGACACGGCTGGCGCTGGATCAGCTACCAGCAGATCGACGAAGCCACCGAGCGGGAGCACCTCGCGCTCGCGGTCGCCACGCTGACGCGCCTCATCGGCCGCGCGCCCGAGGGCTGGTACACCGGGCGCGACAGTCCGAACACGCGCCGGCTCGTCGTCGAGCACGGCGGCTTCGTCTACGATTCGGACTCCTACGCCGACGATCTCCCCTACTGGACGCCAGTCGACGTTGCGGGCAGCGTGAAGCCGCATCTGGTCGTGCCGTACACGCTCGACACCAACGACATGCGCTTCGCCACGGCCCAGGGCTTCAACACCGGCGAGCAGTTCTACACGTACCTGAAGGACGCCTTCGACCTGCTGCACGCGGAAGGCGATCCGAGCGGATCCGATGCCCCGAAGATGCTGTCGGTCGGGCTGCACTGTCGAATCGTGGGCCGCCCGGGACGCGCCGCGTCGCTCGCTCGCTTTCTCGACTACGTGCAGCGTCACGACGACGTCTGGGTGACGCGGCGCATCGACATCGCGCGGCACTGGATGGCGCGGCATCCCGCACCGGACGCCCCGGCATGACGCTGGCCGAGATCAACGCGCTCGATCGCGCCGCGTTCGTCGCGGCACTGGGCGGAGTCTTCGAGCATTCGCCGTGGATCGCCGAGGACGCATGGGCACGCCGACCGTTCGCGAGCGTCGACGCGTTGCATGCGGCGATGACGGCCGTCGTACGGGCGAGCGGCAAGGCGAAGCAGCTCGCGCTGTTGCGCGCGCATCCCGAACTCGCGGGCAAGGCGATGGTGCGCCGCGAACTGACCGTCGATTCCAGCCGCGAGCAATCGGGGGCCGGGCTGACCGAGTGCTCGCCGGAGGAGTTCGCCCGGCTGCAGGCTCTGAATGCGCGTTACACCGCGAAATTCGGCTTTCCTTTCGTCCTCGCCGTCAAGGGGCATGACCGCGCCGGCATCCTGCGCGAGTTCGCGCGGAGGGTAGAGCACGAGCCAGACGCCGAGCTCGTGGAATGCCTTGTTCAGGTCGAGAAGATCGCGCGCTTGCGAATCGATGCGCTCGTTGCGGGATAATAAGCGGGCGCTCGCGAACGGAGCCGCAGTCCGATCAGATCAGCGCAGCCGTCGGACGCGTCTGGCGCCGTGCAATACCCACCCAGCGCCCGTTCAACGTCCGAACAGCTTGCCGATAGCCTTGCCAACTTCGTCGATCGCCGGCGCGACGGGGTTGCGCGCCGCCGGTGCCGACGTCGCCCCCTCGTTCGAAGGTGCGTGCGCGAGCGCAATCTGGCACAGGTTGCCGCTGCCCGAAGTCGACAATTTGAACAACGTCTCGCCGACCACCGAAAGCCCGCCGGTGCTGAAGGCCGCGCCGACGCGCGCGACGGTTGCCGCCGATCCGATCGCATCGACGCTCACCGTCGGCGCCTCGAACGTCCCCGTGAAACGGACGAGGTCCGCGATATGCGGCACCTCGATCTTGATGCCCTGCTTGACGCGGGGGTTGAGCGCCAGGTCAAGCGTCTCGTTGCGGAAGTCCAGCGTGCCGCTCGCCGAAACACCGACTTTTTTCGTTTCCATCGCTACGCTGCGGTCGATGCGCGCAATGCCATCGCGCAGCGGCAGCCGGATTGCCACGCATTCGACTTCGGTCATCGGGTCGGACTTGCGAAACGGGTTCACCGCGTCGCCCAGCCGGTCCAACGCAGAATCAAGGTTGAATTTCGCGTTGCTGAGCGTTGCCGGACCGACGGTGGCGGTGAGGGTACCCGTCGCGGCGCTGACCCACTGGCGAGGCGAACTGCCGCGCAGCGTGACGTCGAGCGTGACATCGGTCTTGCCGCCCTTGACTTCGCGTGGGTTGCCGAGCGCCGCGAGCACGGCGCCGAGATCGAAGTCGCGGGCGTCGGCGCGCAGTGCGATCGTCGGCGTCTGCCCCGTCGACGCATCGACGACCAGGTTCGCCTTTGCCAAGCCACCGAACGCCGCGGCCTCGAGTGCGGGCGCCTCCAGCCGTCCGTTCACCAGCGTGAACCGCGCGACGACCTTGTCCACGTGCCTACCGCCGCCCAGCAACAGGCTTCCGATGGCAACATCGCCGTCGGCATCGAACGAGCGCAGCGCGGCCAATGGCAGCGGCGTGTCGGCGAACACATAGCGCGAACGGCGCGCAGTGTCTGCGGCGGAATTGGACACCGGGGTGGCCAATCCGGTTGCCACTCCGGCCGCCGGCGCGGCGCGCGCTACAGCCGCGAGATCCGCGAGCGACAACGTCGCGACGTTGAATCGCAGCACAAGCTTGGGCCGTCGGCCGCCCGTGAGCACCGTGGCCTGGCCATTCGCCTTGGTCGTGCCCAGCGTGAGATCGACGTCGTTGAGGCGCAGCCCCTTGTCGACGAGTTCGACCTTGGTCGAGACGGCCGCCTGCTGGCCGTTCACCTCTCCGCGGACCGCGATCGGGTACGGCCAGCGGCGTTGGACAAGCTGCTCCAGCGGACCTAGATTACCCTCGAGCGCCACCGCGATATCGTCGACCGTGCCGCGAAAACGCGCGCTGACCGGCGACTGCGGATCCCGCGCATGCACCACCAGTTCGTCGATGGTGACGCGCGTCATGTTGCCGGTCGCGCCGTCGCGATAGGTCATCGTGCCCTTGTCGATTTCGAGATCGCCGATGCCGAGCGTGTCGAGCGAGCGGGCGCCGCCCGGCACCTGCGGCGTCGCCGTCGGTCCTGCCCGCGGCGGAAATTCCCAGTTACCGCGGCCGTCGGGATCGGTCTCGAGCGTGATTGTCGGTTCGACAAGCTTGAAGCGGACGATCTCGAAACGACGCTGCAACAGCGGCAGCAGCGCGACCTGCGCCTCGACTCGCTTCGCCGTCAGCATCTGCGGCTGCTTGCCCCAGGTCGCATTGCCGAGCGTGACGTCTTCGATGACCAGACGCGGTTCGAGCGACAAGTTGATATCGATGCCGCCGCGGATCGACAGATCGCGACCGGTCGCATCCTTTACGCGTTGCTGGATCGGACCGACGAAGGTGTTGACGTCGACCGTCCAGATCGCGACGGCCACGCCGACCAGGGCGAGGACCACGATTCCACCGGCGACTGCGAGGATCGTCCAGAATATTCGCATCAGTGAATTCTACTCCGCGCGGACGATATCGCGCCTGCGGCGTGCGTCGCCAAACGGCGACGGTTTCAGTCGGACGGCGGTTCGTGAACGCGGCTCGACGGCTCGGTCGAATGCGCGGGGGCCGCGGCGAGCGCCTCGGCCCAGACGCGCCGCGGGAGATAGGTCTGCAGATGCAGAACGGCGCATTCGACCAGCTCGGGATCGAGCGAGTGTCCGACGCCGGGAATGACATCGGCAGTGACGTCGCCGC
>JAAFGU010000251.1 GCA_010365205.1 Aromatoleum sp.
CTGCGGCGGACCGGGTACCGCGTCCGCGCCGGGCGCCTCGTCTGATGGCCGCCGCGCCGCTGGATCGCCGTCCGCGGGCGGTGATATTCGACATGGACGGCCTCATGCTCGACACCGAACCGCTCGCCGCGCAGGCGTGGGGCGAAGCGGCGGCGGGCCTTGGGGTCGGATTCGACGACGCGCTCGCGATGCGGATGGTCGGCTGCAATTTCGTCGACTGCTCGGCGCTCGTGCGACGGCACTACGGCGCCGATTACCCGGTCGAGGCGCTGCTCGGACGCTGGCATGCGGCCTACGACGCGATCGTCGAACGCGAAGGCTACGCGTTGAAACCAGGGTTGCTCGAACTCCTAGACTGGCTCGAAGCGGCGGGAATCCCGAAGGCCGTCGCGACGTCGACGCGCCGCGCGCGCGCCGAGACGAAGCTGCAACAGAAGTTGCTGCTGCCCCGTTTTTCCGCGCTGGTGGGCGGCGATGAAATCGCGCGCGGCAAACCCGCGCCCGACATCTTCCTCGAAGCCGCCGCACGGATCGGGATGCCGCCATCGGCCTGCCTCGTGCTGGAAGATTCGGAACCGGGAGTCCGCGGCGCGCTGGCCGCCGGAACGATGGCGATCATGGTGCCCGATTTGAAGCCGCCTCCGCCCGCGCTGCGCGCGATGCTGACTCTGGTGCTCCCGAACCTGCATGCGGTGCACGCCCATCTCGCGGCGCTCCCTGTCTGATCCTTCCCGAGCCGAGGCGCCCTTGCCTTCGTGCCATAATTCGCCGAACCCCAAGTGTCCTGTTCCGTAAATTCGCTCGATAGTTCGCGGCGCAATCGGCCGCCATGCGGCGTTGCTCGGCCTAACCGTAGCACGGGCTACGGTGTTGGCCTCGCGCCTTGCCTGACGACCGATTGCATCCGTTCCTTTATCTTTGGAACTCACGGAACAGGACACCAGCACCTCCCATGATCGGTCGCCTCACCGGAATCCTCGTCGAGAAGAACCCGCCGCAGATCCTGCTCGATGTGCAGGGCGTGGCGTACGAGGTCGACGTGCCGATGAGCACGTTCTACAACCTGCCCGGCACCGGCGAGCGCGTGATCCTGTACACGCATCTGGTCGTCCGCGAGGACGCGCACCTGCTCTTCGGCTTCGGCAGCGAGAACGAACGCCGCGCGTTCCGGCAGCTCGTGAAGATCAGCGGCGTCGGTGCGCGCACCGCGCTGTCGGTGCTGTCCGGATTGTCGGTCACCGAACTGGCGCAGGCCGTCACGCTGCAGGAATCGGGACGCCTGACCAAGATCCCCGGCATCGGCAAGAAGACCGCCGAGCGGTTGCTGCTGGAACTGAAGGACAAGCTCGGGGCCGACCTCGCCAGTGGCGTCGGCGTCAATCGCGCACCCGCCGCCTCCTCGGACATCCTGCACGCGCTGCTCGCGCTTGGCTACAGCGACAAGGAGGCCGTCGCCGCGGTAAAGAAGCTGCCCGAGGGTCTTGCCGTGGGCGACGGGATACGGCACGCGTTGAAGCTGCTCGCGAAGGCGTGAGCTTGACGTCCCCACGTTCGATTTTGAAGACCATGGGCGTAGCTCGCGCTTGTGCGCTACTGTGTTGCGCCGGGTTGCCTGCCCTTGCGGTTCTCGCACATGCGGCAGGGGAAGCGTTTTGATGGCCGGGACTGGCGGGGCACGGAGCAATCGGCGCGTCGTTTTTGTCGCCGTGGGGACGGAACCTCCGGACGGGCGGCGACTCTCAGGAAGGCGACGACTTCGCAATCCGTCGGTCCGGCAACGCGTGGTGGTTCTGGTGGTGAAATGATCGAAAACGACGAACTCAATCGCCTCGTCACGCCCAAGCCCGCCGGCGTGCAGGAAGAGGTTGTCGACCGCGCGCTGCGGCCGCGGATGCTCGACGAATACGTCGGCCAGGAAAAGATTCGCGGCCAGTTGTCGATCTTCATCGAGGCGGCGAGGAAGCGCAAGGAGTCGCTCGATCACGTGCTGCTGTTCGGCCCGCCGGGCCTCGGCAAGACGACGCTGTCGCACATCATCGCGCACGAACTCGGCGTCAACCTGCGACAAACCTCGGGCCCGGTGCTCGAGCGCGCCGGCGATCTCGCGGCGCTGCTGACCAATCTCGAGCCCAACGACGTGCTGTTCATCGACGAGATCCATCGGCTGTCGCCGGTGGTCGAGGAAATCCTGTACCCGGCGCTCGAGGACTTCCAGATCGACATCATGATCGGCGAGGGACCCGCCGCGCGCAGCGTCAAGCTCGACCTGCCGCCGTTCACGCTGGTCGGCGCCACCACGCGCGCCGGGATGCTCACCAATCCGCTGCGCGACCGCTTCGGCATCGTCGCGCGGCTCGAGTTCTATTCTCCCGAGGAGTTGACGCGGATCGTCACCCGATCGGCAGGGCTGCTCGACATCGCGCTCGATCCCTTCGGAGCGCTCGAGATCGCGCGCCGCTCGCGCGGGACGCCGCGGATCGTGAACCGGTTGCTGCGCCGGGTCCGCGATTTTGCCGAGGTGCGCGCCGACGGCGCGATCACGCGCACCGTGGCCGACGACGCGCTGGCGATGCTCGATGTCGACATTTCCGGTCTCGATGTGATGGACCGCAAGCTGCTGCAGACGGTGCTCGAAAAGTTCGCCGGCGGCCCCGTGGGTGTGGACAACCTCGCCGCGGCGATCGGCGAGGAGCGCGACACGATCGAGGACGTGCTCGAGCCGTTCCTGATCCAGCAGGGTTTCCTGCAGCGTACTTCGCGCGGGCGCGTGGCCACCGCGCTGTCCTGGCGTCACTTCGGACTGACGCCGCCGGCGCAGGGCGCGGCGCCGGATCTTTTCGTCGGCGAATGACGGCCCTCTTCCCCGGCGAGACCTTTCGCTTTCCGGTCCGCGTTTACTACGAGGACACCGACGCCGCGGGCGTCGTCTACTACGCCAACTACCTCAAGTTCATGGAGCGTGCGCGCACCGAATGGCTGTCGGCGAAGGGCTTCGAGATCGAGGTGCTCGAACGCGAGCACCGCATCGCGTTCGCCGTCCGCCGCGTCGAAATCGAGTACCTGCGTCCGGCACGGCTTGGCGACCGCCTCGAGGTGTCGTTCACCGTGGTCGAAGGCCGGCGCGCGAGCCTCGTCGCCGATCAGGAGATCCGCCGCGGGGCGGAGACGCTGACGCGCGCGCGGATCACCGTCGCCTGCCTCGACTCTGCGAACTGGCGCCCCTCGCGCATTCCCGCGGCGCTGCTGCCGCACACGGAGAATCCCGCTTGAACCTTCACACCGACCTCTCGTTCGTCGCGCTGGTCATGCAGGCATCCGTCATCGTCCAGGCGGTGTTGGCGCTGCTGGTCGGGCTGTCGCTGTGGTCGTGGTGGCAGATCTTTCTCAAGCTTTTCCAGTTGAAGCGGGCGACCCAGGACACCGACGCATTCGAGGACGCCTTCTGGAAAGGCGGCGACCTCAATGCCCTGTACCAGAGCGCGAGCCAATCGCGGGCGGCCGGCACCATGGAGCACATTTTCACCGCCGGGTTCCGCGAGTACGCGAAGCACCGCAAACAGGGCAGCAACGCCGCCGTGACGATGGACAGCGCGCGGCGCGCGATGCGTGCCGCTTACCAGCGCGAAATCGACACGCTCGAAGCCCATCTCGCCGGCCTCGCCACCGTCGGCTCGGTATCGCCGTACATCGGGCTGTTCGGCACCGTGTGGGGCATCATGAATGCCTTCCGCGGGCTCGCCAACGTGAGCCAGGCCACGCTCGCGAACGTCGCACCCGGCATCGCCGAAGCGCTGATCGCGACCGCGATCGGCCTGTTCGCGGCGATCCCCGCCGTCGTCGCGTACAACCGCTACACGCACGATGTGGACCGGCTCGCCGTGCGTTGTGAGACGTTCATCGAGGAGTTCTCGAACATCCTGCAACGCCAGGGGTGATCGCCCGATGCGCCGCATCCGCAAATCGATCAACCAGATCAACGTCGTTCCCTACATCGACGTGATGCTGGTGCTGCTCGTGATCTTCATGGTCACGGCGCCGCTCATCAATCCCGGCGTGATCGAACTGCCGTCGGTCGGGACCAAGCTCACGGCGCCGGCGCAGCCGCTCGAGGTCACGTTGCGGCCGGACCGGAAGCTATGGCTGCGCGACAGCCAGGCGGGCGGCCCTGCCGTAGAACTCTCGCGCGACGAACTGGTCGCACGCATCCGCGCGAAACAGGCGAAGCTCCCCGACCAGCCGGTGGTCATCGCAGCCGACCGCGCGGCGCGTTACGAGGACGTTCTCGGCGTGCTCGATCTCCTGCAGCGCAACGGCGCGAAACGGGTCGGCCTGCTCGCGCGACCGCCGGGCGTGTGAATCGCCGATGAAGCAAGATCGGCCGCGAC
>JAAFGU010000252.1 GCA_010365205.1 Aromatoleum sp.
GCGTAGCGCGGCGCGTTGGCCCCTCGGGGCCTCGGGGCTCTGGCCCCGCCGAAGCCCTGCCGCTCCGTGGGCCTCGCCCCCGCGCGCTTCAGCGCGTATTCCCCGTGTGCCCCAAAGAGTAGCGGCCCGGTTGCGGCCACACGGTGAGGCCGTGCGGTTCCTTGCCCACCGGGATGCTCCTCACGTCGCCCGTCGTCGTGTCGAATGCGTAGACGACGTTGTCGTAGCGCCCCGAGAGCCACAGCGTCTTGCCGTCGGCGCTGACGTTGCCCATGTCGGGGCTCCCGCCGCCGGGAACCGGCCATGTCACGTCGACCTTGCGCGTCGCGAAGTCGATCACCGATACGCTGCCCTTGCCCCGCGGCGACCCATGAATCTTGTGCGATCCGCGATTCGCGACGTAGAGCTTCTTCCCGTCGCGGCTGGGGTAGAGGCCGTGGGCGCCGACGCCGGTGGGAATGAACCCGAGTTGCCGGAACGTCTCTCCGTTCACCACGTGCACGCCGTCCGACATCATGTCGGCGACGTAGAACAGCTTGCCGTCGGGCGAAACCCGGACGTCCTGCGGCATTCCCTTCCAGGACGTGCAGATGTCTTCGTCGCGGCCATCGAAGCCCTTAACCGTCTGCGTCGGAACGCCGGGCTTGATCAGCTGGAGGTAGCCCACGACCTTGCGGCTGACCAGATCGATCTTGGCCACAGTCCCGTCGAATTCGCAGGTGAAAATCGCGTAGCGGCCGTCGATCGAAAAGTCCGCATGGTTGATACCACCGCACCGCGGCGTGGCTAGCGACGATTGCAGCGCCATCGTCCGCGGATCGCGGAAGTCGAGCCGCCTCTGGGTCTCGGCAACGACGATCGCCGATTGGCCGTCCGGTAAGAAATACATGTTGTAGGGATCGTCGACGGCGATCGGTTTGCCGGGCTTGCCCGTGACCGGATCGATCGGCGTGAGGCTGCCGTCCTTGCGTCCTTCGGCGTTGTTGGCGACCCACAGCGTGCGCAGGTCCCACGAGGGGACGACATGCTGTGGATTGATGCCGACCTTGAAACGATCGACGACCTTGAAAGTCGCCGGATCGATCACCCAGACGTCGTTCGACTGCAGATGGGGGACGTACACGAGCGCCAGATCTCCGGCGACCGCCGGGCTCAGCTTGGAAGCCGCCGACTCGCCGTACAGATTGGCGGGGTCCACCACCGGCGGCATGCCGCGCACCGTGGCAATCGGAGATAGCGCACTCGGCACGGCGGGCTGGGCGCCTGCTTGCGCCCCCCAAAGCGCGCCCAGCGCGAGCCCGAAGGCGGCGGCATAAGACGAGGGAACGCGCAGGAGCGCACGTATTACGACGGGTTCGGTGACCACGATTGCGGCACGTGATGGCATGGACGATGGATTGGATAACGGGTTGGACAAGGGGGTCGCCGATTGGTTTGAACGGAAACGCGGGCGACGAAATGCGAAGCAGAGGGCGCCGGCGGACCGGCTTCAGCGCCGGGCCGCCGCCTTGCGAATGGCCTCTGCCGTTCGCGCGACGATCACGTCGACCGCCAATTGTCCCAGATCGGCCGTCGCTCGGCGCGGATCGCCGTAAACGCCTTCGGCTGCCCCCAGGTTCTCGCCGGATGCGAGGCGCTCTCGGCGCACCATCCGGGGTACAAGCGCGAGCGTGAGCGACGTGTCGGCGAGCGCGGCATGCGTGCCGATCTCGTCGTCGCGATAGCCTCGGCTCTTCAGCAGCTGCGTGTACGGGCCCTCGGTGCTCTGGTAGTACTCGCCGATCGCGTGGGCGCGGGTCGTCGCGCCGGTCCACTCGCGGTTCAGCCGGTCCGCCGCCAAGCGCAGATCCTTCTGGTAACCGCCGTGGTCGCCGAGGAAGACGACGTCGCGGAAGCCGTGGAGGCGAAAGCTGCGCCCCGCCGACTCGAGCACGCGCTGGAACGTGTCGTCCGGCACGGTGATCGTTCCCGGAAATCGCATGTGCGCGGTCGGCGGACTGACGCTGCCTTCGGGGACGTAGGCGATCACCGGCGCCACCAACGCGTTGCCCAGCGAGCGCGCGATGCGCTCGGACAGCAGCTTGACGCGTTCGTTGTGCTTGCCGAGCGCCATATGCGGCCCGTTTTGCTCGGTGCCGCCGATCGGCACGATGATCGTCGTCCTCCCCGCCTGGATTTCGCTCCTGAGTTCGGTCCAGGTGAGCTCCTCGAGAAAGACGGTGGCGGGTGCCTGGGCGAGGGCGGGCGGGACGCCCAGAAGCAGGAGGAATGCCAGCAGGTGTGGCGACGATAGAATCATTTCGGCATCTTAGGGGATCGACGGTGATTCCGCCAACGAGCGGCGGGCTGAGGCGGACCAGGGCTGCAATGCGGCGGCGGCAGAGGGCGCGCGTCACGCCGCCGTCGTCCCGCGGCCGGGATGGGTCACTGATCGGTCACTTTTTCAACGGCTCAGTCTTCGCCGGCGCAATGTCGGCCGCCGGCGTTCCGGCAAACAGGCGCAGCCGCGGCAGCGACGCCGGCTGCTGCGCGAGCATGACGTCGTAGTACGCCCGCACGCGATCGACGAACACCACCGGCATCCCGCCGCGCGCGTAACCACTCTTCGCCAGCTCGTAATATTCGGGCAGCGCCAGCAGGGGCAGCGATTTCTTGACGTCGCTCCAGATGTCCGGATTGAGTTTCTGCTTCTGGGCGAGGATGCGCGCGTCCTCGAGATGGCCGATCCCGATGTTGAACGCCGCCAGTGCGAGCCACGTCCGGTCGGGTTCCTGGATGCGCACCGGCATCTTGTCCTTCAGGTCCTGCAGATAGCGCGCCGCGGCCAGGATGCTTGCCTTGGGATCTAGTCGGTCCATCACGCCGAGGTGGCGCGCCGTGTCTTCGGTCAGCTGCATCAGACCGCGCACTCCGGTTTCGCTGGTCGCTCCCGGATCCCATTGCGACTCCTGATAGGAAACCGCGGCGAGCAGCCGCCATTCGATCCCGGTCGCGGCTTGCGCGTCCTGAAACAGCGTCCGGTATTGCGGCAACAGCGACCGGATTCGCTCCTGAAAGACCGCGGCGTCAATGCGCTGCACCTGCCGGGTGTGGGTGAAGTACCGTTCGGCGAGGCGCGCGAGCGTGCCGTCGCGCTTCAGCCTGGCGAAGAAGGCGTCGATCTGGTCGCGCAGCCTCGTGAAACCCGCCGGCACCGCCCAGGCGAGCTCGCGCCTGCCGCCGATCGGGAACGCGACGTCGTAGAAAAGGTAGATGTTGCGCGACACCGCCGCTTCGTTCGATGCCACGACCGCGTAGCCCGAGCTGCCGTCGGACACCTGCGCGATCAGCGCGTCGGCGGACGGCACGTCGAGTGCCTCCCATGTGACCTCGGGGTGCGCCGCGCGCACCGCGGCGATCTGCGAGTCGAGGCCGGTATTGGGGATGTACGCGACGGTTTCGCCCGCGAGATCCTTCCAGTTTCCAGGTTTGAAGCCATCGGCGTTGTATATCAGGACGGGCTCCACTGTGTAGTAGCCGGTGGTCCACAGCACGCGGGTCGCGAGATCGCCCGGCGCGGCGCCGCTGGGCTTGCCGTCGGGCGGCGATGGCGCCGTGGAGGGGGAGGGGACCGCTGCGACGGGCCGGTATAATCCACCGGCGCCCACGTGCGCGTCTCCGTGCGCGATGTCCTCCAGCAGTTGTGTCGGCGCGCTGGCGGTGACGAAGCGAACCGGCAGGCGCAGTTCGGCCGCGAACAAGCGGGCGAGGTCGGCGTCGAGGCCGGACGCTTCGCCGTCGAGGCCCGGGAAGAACGCGGCCGGGCCGGGCCGCACCAGTACCAGCAATTCGTCCTCGCGGGCGGGTGTGCGCAGCGGCGGCGCCAGCTGCGTCGCGTGGCGCAGTACGAACGCGATCACCGTCACGACGGCGAGGCCGGCGGCAGCGAAGGCAACGCGTCGCGATAGGCGCACGGGCGGAGAGACGGCGATAGTGACGTTGGCGCGAAAAACGGCGATGCGGACGATTATAGCGACCGCGCTCAAGCGGACGGGCCGTGCCTCGGTTCGCCTGGCCGCGGCGGCGGCTCTCGCCTTCGCCGCGACGGGCGGCGCCGCCGAATTGCGCCTTGCCACGACGTCCACGCTGAACGACTCCGGTCTGCTGGATGCACTGCTGCCCGCATTCACGCGCGAAACGGGGCTGCGGGTGAAGCCGCTCGTGGCCGGGA
Organism: Aromatoleum sp.; assembly: GCA_010365205.1. Taxonomy (GTDB): domain Bacteria; phylum Pseudomonadota; class Gammaproteobacteria; order Burkholderiales; family Casimicrobiaceae; genus CAIWHR01. The sequence goes on from JAAFGU010000252.1 coordinate 4,211, forward strand.
CCGGTCAAACGCTGCGGATGGCCGAGCGCGGCGACGCCGATCTCGTCTGGTCGCACAGCCCGTCCGACGAAGAGCGTTTCGTCGCGGCCGGCTACGGCACGGGCCGCAGCGTCGTGATGACGAACGCGTTCCTGCTCGCCGGGCC
>JAAFGU010000253.1 GCA_010365205.1 Aromatoleum sp.
GGCCCAGCCGCCGGGCGGCTGTGTCGCAGCGGCCGCGCCGCCGGCGCCAACAGGAGGCTGGCCCGGTTGAACTGGAACGGCAGGATTCGGATTGTCCATCGCAGCTCCCTTTGTTGACGATCGTGAGAGCTACGGTAGCACAGCCGAACGGGTGGCGGTGGCGCGCCGCCGCCCCTCCGGTGCGTCGCTCAGTGGACGGCAGGTGCGGCGCTCGTTGCGGTGCGGATGTACTCGGCGAGCCCGGGTGGGGCGTCCGCCCGCACATACCAGCTGTGCCGCGCCGACTCGCGGGCGCAGGCATACCCGAGCGACGACAGCAGGTGCGCCATCGCCGCACTGTCGCGACCGAAACGATGGACGCGCATCACGTACGCGCGCTTGCCCTCGGGCGTGTTGAGGAGCGCGTCGACCATCGCGCGGCCGTGGCCATGGCCACGCCATGCCGCCTCGACGCCGGTGAGCCAGAGTTCGTAACCGAAGCCCGTTGCCCGAAACAGGCCGAAGCCGATCGGCGCGCTCGCGGCGCCCCGATCGGGAATGTAGACGTAACCGGGCACCGCGACGGTCGTGAGGTCGCCCGTACGCGGATCCTCTTCGACGAAGTAGCCGGTCTTGAGCGCCTGTCGAAGGTTGGAAAAGAACAGCGCTGACTCGCGCGTATCGGCGGCGAGCTCGCGGTCCAACGTGCCGTTGGCCGCGCCGTCGCGGATCAACGTGCGGAGGATCGGGAGATGGACGACGTGCGCGGGATGAAGCATCAGGACCGCCGGGCCGGTTTCATGAACGGGGAGACTAGCGCCGCGGGGACGCGCGCGGCGCGGCTGCTTACAAACGGTAGCCCACAGCGTGCGAGCGGTCGCGCCGACGGCGGCAGGGAGCGACGCGAGGCGAAAACTCGCCGAAACCTCGTCGCCGGGCTTGATTTCCCGTTGCTCAGGCTCTATGATTAGCACTCGCTGGATACGAGTGCTAGCAAGGGAAAGAAAATCTCCTTGTCGTGAGCCTCGATTCCCCGCCCAGCCATTCGGGTCGGCGTTACAAGCGACTGATTTAAAATGACATTTAAACTGGAGTGAGCACTAACCATGAAAATTCGTCCTTTGCACGATCGTGTGATCGTTAAGCGGCTCGAGGAAGAGCGTAAAACCGCCGGCGGCATCGTCATCCCCGATACGGCAGCGGAAAAGCCTTCGCAAGGCGAGGTGGTCTTCGTCGGCCCCGGCAAGACCGAAGACGGCAAGCTGATCCCGGCCGGCGTGAAGGCGGGCGACAAGGTGCTGTTCGGCAAGTATTCCGGCCAGGAATTCAAGTTGGACGGCCAGGATTACCTCCACATGCGCGAAGACGACATCATCGGCATCGTCAAGTAATTCCGCTTCCATCCGTTCAAGAGATTCAGGAGAAACAATATGGCAGCCAAAGACGTCCGCTTCGGCGAAGCGGTGCGCAACAGAATGATGGTGGGTGTGAACGTGCTCGCGAATGCGGTCAAGGTGACGCTCGGCCCCAAGGGTCGCAACGTGGTTCTCGAGCGCAGCTTCGGCGCGCCGACGATCACCAAGGACGGTGTCTCGGTGGCGAAGGAAATCGAACTGAAGGACCGATTCGAGAACATGGGCGCGCAGATGGTGAAGGAAGTCGCGTCCAAGACCTCCGACGTCGCCGGTGACGGCACGACCACCGCAACGGTGCTCGCGCAGTCGATCTGCAACGAAGGCTTCAAGTACGTTGCCGCCGGCATGAACCCGATGGACCTGAAGCGCGGCATCGACAAGGCCGTTATCGCCATCGTCGCGGAACTGAAGAAAATCAGCAAGCCGTGCACGACCAGCAAGGAAATCGCTCAGGTCGGCGCGATCTCCGCCAACGCGGACCCGTCGATCGGCAAGACGATCGCCGAGGCAATGGATAAGGTCGGCAAGGAAGGCGTGATCACCGTCGAGGACGGCAAGGGTCTCGAAAACGAGCTCGATCTTGTCGAAGGCATGCAATTCGACCGCGGTTACATCTCCCCGTATTTCATTAACAACCCGGACAAGCAGGTCTCGCTGCTGGAAGACCCGTACGTCCTGCTGCACGACAAGAAGGTCAGCAACATCCGTGACCTGCTGCCGCTGCTCGAACAGGTTGCCAAGGCCGGCAAGCCGCTGCTGATCATCGCCGAAGATGTCGACGGCGAGGCGCTCGCGACGCTGGTCGTGAACAACATCCGCGGCATCCTGAAGACGACCGCCGTCAAGGCGCCGGGCTTCGGCGATCGTCGCAAGGCGATGCTGGAAGACATCGCGATCCTCACCGGCGGCACGGTGATCGCCGAAGAACTGGGTCTGAAGCTCGAGAACGCGACGCTGAAGGATCTCGGCCGCGCCAAGAAGATCGAAGTGGGCAAGGAAGACACGACGATCATCGACGGTGCCGGCGAAAAGGCCGCGATCGAAGCGCGCGTGAAGAACATCCGCAAGCAGGTCGAGGACGCGACGAGCGACTACGACAAGGAAAAGCTGCAGGAACGTGTGGCCAAGCTCGCCGGCGGTGTTGCGGTGATCAAGGTCGGCGCCGCGACCGAAGTCGAAATGAAGGAAAAGAAGGCACGCGTGGAGGATGCGCTGCACGCGACCCGTGCCGCCGTCGAGGAAGGCATCGTTGCCGGTGGCGGCGTGGCTTACCTGCGCGCCCGCGCCAATCTGAAGAACCTCAAGGGCGAAAATCACGATCAGGATGCCGGCATCAAGATCGTGCTGCGCGCGTTGGAAGAGCCGTTGCGGCAGATCGTCGCGAACGCTGGCGACGAGCCGTCGGTCGTCGTCAACAAGGTCGTCGAAGGCAAGGGCAACTTCGGCTTCAACGCCCAGACCGGCGAGTATGGCGACCTCGTCGAAATGGGCGTCGTCGATCCGACCAAGGTGACGCGCTTTGCGTTGCAGAACGCGGCGTCGGTCGCCTCGCTGCTGCTGACCACCGAAGCGATGGTGGCCGAGCACCCGAAGGATGACAAGGGTGGCGGCGGTGGCGGTGACATGGGCGGAATGGGCGGCATGGGCGGAATGGGCGGCATGGACATGTGACAAATCGTTCCAATCAGCGCCCGTTGTTCGGGCGGTGATTGGAAACGGATTCGTTTCCACGCCGGGCGCGCAAGCGCTGGCGCCGGAACGCTCCGCAGGACGCCGACAGGGGTCCGGTCGAACCGGGCCCCTGTTTTTTGGTGGTGGCGAATGTGATTGGAAATGCCGGGCGCACGCTCGATCATCCGACGACGTTCTCATTGCGCCTCGAAGAGGGCAAGGTGGCCGAAGCCTGGGTGTTCTATGCCCGACAGGAACAGGCCGACGGTTTCCGGGACGGACAACGCGCCGCAGCGGCGGACGCCGCGCCGGCAGCGACCACTGCGACCGCGTACGCGGATTTTCGGTCTGAAGGGCGCGGGCCGCAACGTCATTCCGAACGGAGCTCGCTGGCAATTCGCTGGGGCCTCTGCGCCGGTCGTAGCGGCCGCTCGAGAAAATGCTTTAGACTAGGTCCGCAACCTGCCGGACTATCGAAATCGGCTCAGGCTCATGCCCGGTCACCGGACCGTGCGCCGACCGCAGGGGTGCAGGGTCGCAGGGAACGAAAACAAGACTCATGACTTCGGGAATACTATTCGCACTGGCGGTCGGCGCCTTGGTCATTGCGGTCGTCACCGGGCTGCTCCGGCGCCAGCGCTCGGGGGCGATGGGGAACAAGGCAAGCGGCGACTCCGCGAATACAGTCGCGCAGTGGACCGAGGGCGAGACCACGCGGCTGCTCTCGTCGGCGGAGTTGCCCGGGCTCTACCTGCTGCGGCCGCGCTTCCTCACCAAGGCCGAGGGCGTTGTTTACCTGCTGCTGAACGCAGCGTTTCCACGGCACGAGATCTTCGCCCGGATTCGTCTGGCCGACGTGCTGCAGGTGAAGATCGGCCCGCAAGGCATGGAACGCCTGCGCGCGTTTCGCAAGATCGCCAATCAGCATGTCGGCTTCGTCGTCTGCGATCGCGACATGACCATCGTCGCGATCGTCGACGCCAAGGAACCTGACCAGGTCGTGAACCCGCGCGATCAGAAGCTCGAGATCATCAAGCAGCGTTGCCTGCAGGCGGCGCAGGTCAAGTACCTCTGCGTGTACCCGCCGCAGCTCCCCCGCTACCGGGAGCTGCGCGAACAGATCCTCGGGCCGGCGGCCGACCTCGTCTGACCCCGCGCGGCGCCCGCGCGGTCGTCCAAACGTCTCGCCCTTCCCCGCTTCGGGGGGCGCCGGCCACCGCGTCGGGTGCGGACGGGCGGCCCGAGCGACATCGCCGGCCTGATC
>JAAFGU010000254.1 GCA_010365205.1 Aromatoleum sp.
GGATTGCCCGGCAGCGCCCGACGGCGATCGCGATGAACATGGACGCGAGCGAGGGACCGTCGCTCGACCGCGACGAACAGCTCGAAGTGCTGCGCGTCAGCCAGCGCGCGATCGCCGGCGCGTGTCCGCTGCTGTCGGGCCTGATCGCCGGGTCGACGCGCGACGCGGTGCGCTGGGGCAACGAACTGGGTGCGGCCGGCGCCGAGGGTCTCGCCGTGTTCCCGCCGTTTCCGACGTTCCTCGGCAAGCCGGTGCCCGCAGACATGATTTACCGCTATCACAAGGCGATCGCCGACGGCACCGGATTGCCGCTGGTCGCGTTCCAGTTCCCCGCCGCGTGGGGGCCGGACTTTCCGCCGGAAACGCTCGCGCGCCTGGCGACGATTCCCGAGATCGTAGGCCTGAAGGAAGCGTCGTTCGACACGACCAAGACGGTCGAGACGATCGCGACGGCGAAGACGCTGCCGCGCAAGCTCGGCATCCTGACCGGCAGCGATACGTTCATCCTCGAGGCGATGATCATGGGCTGCGACGGCGCCCTGATCGGGTTCGCCGGCACGGCGACCGCCGAACTGATCGAGATGCATCGTGCCGTCGTTGCGAAGGACTTCGATCTCGCATTCGCGATCTGGGACCGGCTCGGACCGCTCGCGCGGCACTGCTGGCGCGCGCCGATCCGCGACTACCGGCCCCGGATGAAGGAAGTGCTGAAGCTGCAGGGATTGTTCCCGCATGCGACGGTGCGCGCGCCACAGCTTGGCGTCGACGATGCGGAGCGCGCGGACATCGCGCGGCTGGCAACGAAGGCCGGACTGGTCCCCGTCACCCCGCTGCGCGCCGTCGGCGACTGACGGCCCCGGCGTTCCTCGCGGCGCCCTTCCTCCCCGGGGCCGGTGGGTGCTCGGCAGTGCCGCCCGCGGCCCGGGATTTCCAGCCCAACTCGCGCCCGGGCGCAACGACTTGCGCCGAACGGGCACCCGCGCGTAATATGCCAAATGCATATTTTTTCCGCCGCACGCATCGACGGCGTCGCCGTGCCAGCCAGATCCACCCCGGCAGGAAGAGTAAGACCCGGCGAGTGCGCGGGGCGGCGCGACTTGCGGCGCGGTCTGCCAAACGGCCATAGGGCGCGCGGTACAAGGGAATCGCGATCCGCGCGTTCAGCGCTCGCCCGCGTGCTTCTGGCTGTCGCGCTGAGCCTTCCAGTTGCGCCCCTGGCGCTGGCGCAATGCCCGGTTTCCCTGCCGGCGGCAGGCGGCGCGCTTCCCGGTCCCTTGCCGCTCTTCCCGTCGGACAACTGGTGGAACCAGGACGTTTCTGCGGCGCCGGTCGACTCGGGTTCGGCGAACTACATTGCCTTCATCAACAACGGCGGCACCCGCCGCCTGCATCCCGATTTCGGCGGTAGCGCAAGCGCGGGCAGCACCGATATCTACGGGATGCCATACGCCGTCGTCGACGGATCGCAGCCGAAACAGCCCGTCACCTTCCAGTATTGGGACGAAAGCGACGGCGTCAACCGCGCAACCGGCCAGGGCGTCCCCTTCTACCCGATTCCGGAGCAGGCGATCACCCAGGCGCACTGGATCGAGGGCGGCGCGCCCGGCAACGTCGACCAGCGCGACCAGGGCGACCGGCATCTGCTCATCATCGACTGTGCGAACCAATACCTGTACGAACTTTACAACGTCTACTACGACGCGGCAGCGGCGAAGTGGTACGCGGGCTCGGGCGCGTTCTTCGACATGAATACGAACAACCGACGCCCCGACACCTGGACGTCGGCGGACGCCGCGGGCCTCGCGATATTTCCGGGCCTCGTCCGCTACGACGAGGCGTGGAACGCGGCGCTGACGGATATCGGACACGCATTCCGCGTGACGGTTCGCGCGACCAATGGATACGTCTACCCGGCGTCGCATCGCGCCGGAACGACGGCCGGCGCATTGCCGATGGGCGCGCGGTTGCGCCTGAAGAGCAGCGTCGCCGGGCTCGATCCTGCGCTCCGGTCGACCGATCCGAACGTGCAGAAGATCTTTCGCGCCATGCAGAAGTACGGCCTCATCGTCGCCGACAACGGTTCGGATCTGTTCATCACCGGCACCTTTGACGTCCGCTGGAACAACGACATCCTGAACCCGGCGTTCTCGACGCTGAAGGCGAGCGATTTCGAGGTCGTCCAGCTCGGCTGGAGTCCCCCGCTGACGTCGCCCGCGCTGGCCGCCGTCAGCGCGGCCCCGAGTGCCGTGGTGGGCGGAAGCGCGGCAACCGGGACGGTTACGCTCTCGTCACCCGCGCCGGCCGGCGGAGCGCTGATCGCATTGTCGAGCGCCAGTGCTGCAGTGTCCGTACCGGCCGGCGTTTCGGTTGCCGCCGGTACGAGTTCCGCGACGTTCGTCATCGCGACATCCGCGGTGGCGGTGTCGACGTTGACGACAATCGCGGCGACTTACCGTGGCGTCACCCGGACCACGACGTTTACCGTCACTCGAGCGCTCTCGACGGCGCTCGGATCGATCACGCTCGCCAGCGCGAGCGTCCCAGCCGGCGCTTCGTTCGGCGGAAGCGTCACGCTCTCGGCGCCCGCTCCCGGCGGGGGCGCGGCGGTGACGCTTTCCAGCTCCAATCCGGCTCTGGTTTCACTCCCCGCAACGGTTCTCGTCGCGGCAGGTGCGACGTCGGGTACGTTCACCGCGACGGCCGCGAGCAGGAAGCGCGGCTCCGCGACGATCACCGCCACATATGCCGGCGTGACCAAGATCGCCACCATCACGGTCCGGCGGCGATAGCGAGCGCGCGGCACACGCCACGACATCCGTCATGCCAGCACTGCGCCCGGCCGGTTCCGGACGCGTGCCGCGCGAAGCGCGCGCGGTGACGAGCCACGCTGCCGCACGGGCAACTGTCTCGCGCATCGCGACCGGAATCGAATTCCCTCGGCCCGTACAATGGTCGGGTGACGGACCCGCCCAAACCACCGTATGCCGGCCTCACGCCGGATTGCGTCCTCGACGCGCTCGACAGCGTCGGCATACGGGGCGACGGACGCCTGCTAGCGCTCAACAGCTACGAGAACCGCGTCTATCAAGTGTGGCGGGACGACGCGCCGCCCGTCGTCGTCAAGTTCTACCGACCGGCGCGCTGGTCCGACGCGCAGATCCTGGAGGAGCATGCGTACGTCGGCCAGCTCGCCGAACGCGAGATTCCGGCGGTCGCGGCGCTGTCGCTCGGCGATGGCGCGACGCTGCACGCGTTCGCCGGATTTCGCTTCGCCGTCTATCCCAAATGCGGCGGCCGCGCGCCCGAACTCGGCGACAGCGCGACCCTCGAGTGGATGGGACGTTTCCTCGGACGCATCCACGCAGTCGGCGCACTCGAACCCTTCGCGCATCGGCCCGCGCTCGACCTCGAAAGCTTCGGCGTGCGCCCGCGCGAATACCTGCTCGCGCACGGCTTCGTGCCGGCCGATCTCCTGGCAGCATGGGAAAGCGTTTCCGCGCAGGCACTCGACGGCGTGCGCCGCTGCTATGGCCGTGCCGGTGCCCCGGCGACGCTGCGGCTGCACGGCGACTGCCATGCGGGCAACGTGCTGTGGGCCGACGACGGTCCGCACTTCGTCGACTTCGACGACGCGCGGACCGGCCCGGCGGTGCAGGATCTCTGGATGCTGCTCTCGGGAGACCGCGCGGACATGACGCGCCAGTTGTCCGACGTGCTTGCCGGGTACGAGGACTTCCACGATTTCGACCGCCGCGAGCTGCATCTCGTCGAGGCGCTGCGCACGCTGCGTCTGGTCCACTACTCGGCGTGGCTCGGCGAGCGCTGGGACGATCCGGCGTTTCCCGCCGCGTTCCCGTGGTTCAACACGCAGCGCTACTGGCAGGACCGCATCCTCGAGCTGCGCGAACAGGTTGCGCTGATGGACGAGGCGCCGCTCCACGTCTGACGCGCGCGGGCGAACGCCCCCGGGGCCGGAGAGACGGCGATCGATGCGGCCCGGGGGCGGGGTACGACGCCGGTCAGGGCGCCAGAACGCCGTCGACCAGATGCAGCGTCCGGTCGGTCCGCGCCGCGAGTTCCGGGTCGTGGGTGACGATGACGAGGCTCGTGCCGACGGCGCGATTCAATTCCAGCATCAGTTCGAACACCTGCCCCGCCGTGCGGCGGTCGAGATTGCCGGTCGGCTCGTCGGCCAGCACGCAGCGCGGCTCCGTCACGAGCGCGCGGGCGAGTGCGACGCGCTGGCGCTCGCCGCCCGACAGCTCTCCGGGCAAGTGCTTGACGCGGTGGCCGAGCGCGACGCGCTCCAGCATCGCCAGCGCCGC
>JAAFGU010000255.1 GCA_010365205.1 Aromatoleum sp.
CGGGGCCCGCGCACAAGCAGACGCCCGGCGAGATCGCCGCCCGGATCGCCGGGAAGCGGGCCGAGGACGCCGCGAACAAGAAAGGCAGGAACGGCCGCCACGCGGAAATCGCGCCGCGCGTCCTGACGCCCGCCGATGTCGAAGCGCGCAGGCGCCGGCTGAAGACGCTGATCGTGCTCGGCAAGGAGCGCGGATTTCTCACGTTCGCCGAAATCAACGACCACCTGCCCGACGACGTCCTCGACGCGGAACAGATCGAGGGCATCATCAGCATGATCGGCGACATGGGAATCCAGGTCTACGACCAGGCCCCGGACGCCGAAACCCTGCTCCTATCGGACGCCGCACCGACCGCGCCGGCCGAAGACGTCGAAGAAGCCGCCGAGGCAGCGGTCTCTACGCTGGACTCCGAATTCGGCCGCACCACCGATCCTGTCCGCATGTACATGCGCGAGATGGGCTCGGTCGAACTGCTCACCCGCGAAGGCGAGATCGAAATCGCCAAGCGGATCGAGGAGGGGCTGAAGCACATGATCATGGCGATCTCGGCCTGTCCGATGACCGTCGCGCAGATCCTCGACCTCGCCGACAAGATCGCGAAGGACGAGTTCAAGATCGACGACCTGGTCGACGGTCTGATGGACTTCAACGAACGTCTTGCGTCGACCATCGAAGCCGACGACGACGATATCGAAGAGGAAGAAGACGAAGGCGACGCGGGTGCGATCGCGGCCGAGAACCTCGAACGGCTCAAGGTCGCCGCGCTGGAGCGTTTCGCCAACATCCGCAAGTACTACGCGCGGATGCTGACCGTGCTGCAGAAGGAAGGGCACAAGGCGCCGAAGTACCTCGAGCTGCAGAAGAAGGTCCAGGCCGAGCTGACGCAGATCCGCTTTTCGGCGCGCCAGGTCGAGAAGCTGTGCGACAGCGTGCGCACCGAGGTCGACAACATCCGTCAGATCGAACGCAAGATCCAGGACCTCGTCGTCAACAAGGCCGGCATGCCGCGGCCGGAGTTCATCAAGAAATTCCCCGACAACGAGACGTCGCTGCGCTGGATCGACCGCGAGGTCGCCGCGCACCACGGCTACAGCGAGCAGCTGGCGAAATACCGCCAGGCGATCGTCGAGCAGCAGCAGAAGCTGCTCAACCTGCAGGGCCGCGTGATGATTCCGCTGAAGGACCTGAAGGACATCAACAAGCAGATGTCGACCGGCGAGGCGAGGGCGCGCAAGGCCAAGCGCGAGATGACAGAAGCCAATCTGCGTCTCGTGATCTCCATCGCGAAAAAATATACGAATCGCGGCCTGCAGTTCCTCGACCTGATCCAGGAAGGCAACATCGGCCTGATGAAGGCCGTCGACAAGTTCGAATACCGGCGCGGCTACAAGTTCTCGACGTACGCGACGTGGTGGATCCGCCAGGCGATCACGCGCTCGATTGCGGACCAGGCGCGCACGATCCGCATCCCGGTGCACATGATCGAGACGATCAACAAGATGAACCGCATCTCGCGGCAGATTCTGCAGGAGACCGGGCAGGAACCCGATCCGGCGCTGCTGGCCGAGAAGATGGAGATGCCCGAGGAGAAGATCCGCAAGATCCTCAAGATCAGCAAGGAGCCGATCTCGATGGAGACCCCGATCGGCGACGACGACGACTCGCACCTGGGCGACTTCATCGAGGACCTCTCCACGGTTTCGCCGTCCGACGCCGCGGTCAATTCGAGCCTGCGCGACGTGTGCAAGGACATTCTCGACACGCTGACGCCGCGCGAAGCGAAGGTGCTGCGGATGCGCTTCGGCATCGAGATGAACACCGACCACACGCTGGAAGAGGTCGGCAAGCAGTTCGACGTGACCCGTGAGCGGATACGCCAGATCGAGGCAAAGGCGCTGCGCAAGCTGCGGCACCCATCGCGCTCCGAGAAGCTGCGGAGCTTTCTCGAGGGCGAAGGCTAAAGTCGCGCCGCTTCCTGCATCGACACAAACGCCCCGGCAAGTCCGGGGCGTTTTTTTGACCCCTGGGGCGCGCTGCTGGTCGCCGCTTCGGCCGGCGCGATCGCCTCCGCGGTGAGCGGGCTGGGACAGGAAATATTCAACGCCGGCATTCTCCTTGCGGCCGTCGTCATGATCGGCTGGCACGCGATCTGGATGGCGATCCACGGACGTGAGCTGGCCGTGCGGATGAACGCCGTCGGTTCCGATGTCTCCGGGGGGACAAGCCGCTGGCGATGTTGTTGGCCGTGGTCGCTGTGGCGGTACTGCGCGAGGGCTCGGAAGCGGTGCTGTTTGTCTATGCCCAGGCCGCCAATGGTTCGGATTCGCTGAGCCTCGCCGCAGGCGTGGCGGCGGGGCTGATCGGCGGGATCGCCATGGGCCTCGCGCTCTATCTCGGATTGCTCCGCATCCCAATGAGGCATTTCTTCACGGCCACCAACTGGTTGCTGCTCCTGGTCGCCGCCGGGATGGCGGCGCAGGCAGCGCATTTCCTGGTCCAGACCGACCTTTTGCCGGCCTTGGGCACACGTGTCTGGGACACTTCCGCGTGGCTATCCGATCGTTCGCTGCTCGGCCAGACGCTGCATGCCCTCGTGGGGTACGACGCGCGTCCGGCGGGAATCCAGCTGGCGTTCTATTTCGCCACGGCAGGGCTCATCGTCCTTGGAATGAACGTATGCGGAAAATCGAACTCGACAGCAAGCAACTCGCGCGGATAATCCGCGCTCTGGTCAGCGGCATCTTCCTTTGCCATCAGCCCTTCGCGCACGCCGACCCGGCCGCAAAGGTGCTGCTGCCTGCGGTGGTCCAGGGAGAACTCGAATTCGAACTGCTCGGCGGATTCCAGCGCTGGTCGAATCAGGACGGTGATCGCGAGCGTCAGTTCATCGGCGAGATTGGCTACGGCGTGACGTCGTGGTGGAAAACCGAGCTTGGCGTCGGCACTACGCGCCTTCCGGGCCAGTCGTACCGGCTCGACGAGATCGAGTGGGAGAACGTTTTTGCGCTGACCGAATCGGGGCAGTACTTGCTCGACCTCGGCCTGTTTGCCGAGTTCGCGCGCCATTATGGCGCGGGTAAGAGTGCGATCAAGATCGGCCCGATGTTGCAGAAACAGATCGGGCCGGTGCAGACGAATCTGAACCTGCTGTTCGATCGCGAGCTCGGGGCGGAAGCGGAACCCGGCGCTTCGAAGATTTTCAGTGGCAACTGAAGTGGCGCGGCGACCCGCGCTTCGAGCCCGGATTCAGGGCTTCGGTACGCTCGGCCGGACCAACGACTTGGGGCACCAGACCGAGAGCCGTATGGGTCCGGCCTTTTTCGGGCAGTTGGTCACCGGTCCGCGTCGCAAGCTCAAGTACGACGCGGCGGTACTCTTCGGCCTCAACCACAACACGCCTACCACCACCGTGCGATTCGAGCTGGAATACGAGACGAACTAGCCGGCAACGACGCGCGGCTCGCGCGGCTGCTTCGGGCCATCCGCGGGACCGGCGCACTGCTGGACGCGAGCACCCGGATCGAACGCGTGGCGCGGGGGTGGATCACGCGAGTTCGAGCACCAGGATCACCTGACCCGCCTCTTCAGGATCGTCGCGGGCGACAAAGCCGAGCCGCTGCGTGAACCGGAGCATGTTGTCATTGGCGCGCAGTACGCTGCCCTCCAACCGGTGGAGTCCCCGCTTCTTCGCGCACGCGATCAGGCGCTGCATCAGTGCGCGCCCGACGCCGCGGTTCTGCCACGCGTCGGCGATGACAACGGCGAATTCCGCGCTTTCCTGGTCCGGATTCGTGATGTAGCGCGCCACGCCGATGATTACCGGCGAGACCGCGCCGTCGAGCGCGATCAGCGCGAGTTCGCGGTCGTAGTCGACTTGCGTGAAACGCGCAACCATCGCCGGCGTCAGCTCGTGCAGCTGGTAGAAGAAACGGAAGTAACGCGTCTGCTCGGACAATCCGTGAACGAAGGCCTGCTCGAGTTCGGCGTCCTCCGGCATGATCGGCCGGATGTGCAATCGAGTGCCGTCGCGCAGCGAAATATCCTGCGAGAGCTCGATCGGATAGGGATGGATCGCCATGTGCCGGTAGCCGCCGGCGACGGACCTGCGCTTGGGGTCGATCACGATGGACACGCCGGCGATTAGCGCGTCGCCCGCGGCGACGCGCACCGGGTCGAGGGAAAGCGCTCGCACCCATGGCAGCGCGCAGACGAGGCTGGAAAGGCGCAGCAGGATGCGCACCAGCGGCTCGAGGTCGTCCGCGCCCCTGTGCGCGGCGCGCAGCGCGGCCGCCGCGCGGGTGCCGCTGATCACGCCGA
>JAAFGU010000004.1 GCA_010365205.1 Aromatoleum sp.
GCACTCGCGGACGATTATCCTGTCCGGCGGGGGGTAAATCAGCACCATGGCTGCCAGTGTAACGCTGACACGTCATTCGCGCGAAAACGAGTGAGTGACGCGAACACGCGCGATTGAGAAAGGATCGTCGCGACGATGGCACCCATCCCGATTGGACTACGGGCGGCGCACGACGCGCGATTTCCTCGACGCGGGGGCAGTTCGTCCTCTCCGTCGTCCGATGTGAACCACAAGCGTCGAGGTCTCGCGCATCGTGCCGTGCGCACCCGCCGCGATTGCCGTCAAATCGTTCGAGCGAATGTCGTCGGCAATTTCCGATTTCGTGATTCGACCGGGCGTGGCATGCGTGGATTTCGTCTACATCCACGACGTCGACGTCGCCACGCACGGCGCCGAGCCGCCGCGGCGTTTTCGCGAAGCGATGGAGGGCGCCATACCGCGCTTGCGCGGGCGAAGGCCGACGGCGCGATCGCCGGTTATGGACCCGGCGTCAACGAGCCTCCCGGCGGCGCCGTCTCGCACTTCAATTGCGCCCCGGCCGCGCCGAACGTCGTCGCCCGCGTCGCCGCGATCGAGGCCGTCTGCACCGCGCATCGCGTCCCGCTCAAGGCCGCCGCGCTCCAGTTCCTGCTCGCCCATCCCGCCGTTACTTGTGTGGTCGCGGGTGTACGCAGCGCCGTCGAAATCGAAGACAATGCGACGATGATGTCACGGCCGATTCCGCCCGCGTTCTGGCGCGATCTTCGAGCCGGCGGCTTGCTGCCGGCCGACGCGCCGGTGCCTGCGGCGATATGAAACCACCGGCACCTCACTCGCTTCGCGTCGATGCGCACCACCACGTGTGGCAACTGCGGCGAGGCGACTACGGCTGGCTGACCCCGGATCTCGCGCTGATCCACCGCGATTTCTCGCTGGACGACCTGCGTCCGCAACTCGCTCTGGCGCAGATCGGGGCCACGGTGCTGGTGCAGGCGGCGCCGACGGTCGCGGAGACCGAATTCCTGCTCGCGGTCGCGCGCGGCAGCGGGGGCCTCGTCCGGGGCGTTGTCGGGTGGGCCGATTTCGCCGCGCCGGACGCGATCCCGACGCTGGCGAGGCTCGCCCGCGATCCGCTGCTGAAATCGGTCCGGCCGATGCTGCAGGACCTGCCGGACGAGCGGTGGCTGCTGCGGGCTGAAGTGGCCCGCACGCTCGCGGCGCTGCCGCGCCTGGGTCTGCGCTTCGACGCATTGGTGAAGCTGCGCGAGTTGCCGGCGCTGCTCGAGACGCTCGCGCGGTTTCCGGAACTCGCCGTCGTCGTCGACCACGGCGCCAAGCCGGACATTGCGGCGTCGGCGTGGGAGCCCTGGGCCAGCATGATCGCCGAGGTGGCGACGCATCCGAAGGCGCGCTGCAAGCTGTCGGGGCTGATTACCGAGGCGGGGCCTGCCTGGACCATCGACACGCTGCGGCGCTATGTCGATCATCTGCTCACGTGCTTCGGCCCGCTGCGCCTGATGTGGGGAAGCGACTGGCCCGTCGTGGAACTGGGGGGCGGTTATCGCCGCTGGCTCGCGGCGACCGTCGCGCTGCTGGCACCGCTCGACGCGGCCGATCGCGCCGCCATTCTCGGCGGAACCGCGCAGCGATTCTATGGACTCGAATGAGAAGCTGACGGCGCCGCGCCGGCGGCCGTTGCGCGGCGGCCTCCGGCGGCTCGCTCGGGTGCATGGCCGCCGTCAGTAGACGTGCCGTTGCACCTTGGCGCGGTGAAGAATCGTCGTGGCGATCTCCTCGATCGACTTCGCCGTCGTGTCGAGCATCGGGATGCCTTCGCGCTGCATCAGCTGCTCGCACTCGCGCACCTCGTAGCGGCAATTCTCCAGCGCGGCGTATTTGCCGCCCGGCCTCCGTTCCTCGCGGATCCTGTGCAGCCGCTCGGGATCGATCGTCAGGCCGAACAGCCGGTCGCGCCAGGGCAGCACCGACGCCGGCAGCTTGCGATCGACGAAATCGTCGGGCGTGAGCGGAAAGTTCGCGGCCCGCACGCCGAATTGAACCGCGAGGTAGAGCGACGTCGGTGTCTTGCCGCAGCGGGAGACGCCGACCAGGATCACCTGCGCCTTCGCCAGATCGCGTGTCGCGGCGCCGTCGTCGTGCGTCTGCGTGAAGTTGATCGCCTCCATCCGCGCGAAATATTCGTGGCTGTTGGCGAGGCCATGCGACCGGCCCGCCGCGTGCGAGCTCTTCGCACCGAGTTCGGCCTCGAGCGGGGCGATAAAAACCTGAAACAGATCGAGCGTCAGGGCGTCGGCTTCCTGCCGGATCGTCGCACTCATCCCCTCGTCGACCACCGAACTGAAGACGATGGGCCGCTTGCCTTCGCGCTCGGCGGTCTCGTTGACCTGGCGGATGACCGCATCGATCTTCTCCGGCGAGTCGACGAACGGCACCGTTTGCCGCTGAAACTGGAAATCTTCGAACTGCGACAACAGGCTGTTGCCGAGCATCTCGGCGGTGATGCCGGTGCGGTCGGAAATGAAAAAGACGGTTCGGCGGTCGGCCATGAGCGGGCGGGATCGATGCGACGTGGAGGTGACGGCGGGTTGGCTGCGGAGAACGATGGGCCTGGCGGATTGTCGACGATGAGCGTCCGCTTTCCAATGGCGCGAGCTTGGGAATCGCTGCGGACGCCGAGCGCTCCAGGCCCGGTGCCCGGACCGCAGCCTACCAGTGCTTCCACACCGGCGCCGCACCGGCCGGCAGCTCGGGCAGGCCGCCCAGCTCGAGCCAGCTCTCTCCGGGGCCGTGGTAGTCCGACCCCGACGAACCCAGCAGGTCGAACGCGCGCGCATACGCTGCGTACTCGGTGAACTGCGCCGGGGTGTGCGACGACGTCAGTATTTCGATCGCATCGCCGCCGCCGTCGCGAAACTCTCCGAGCAACCGCCGCATGCCGGTCTTGGAAAGCTTGTAGCGACCCGGGTGCGCGATCACCGCCTGTCCGCCAGCGGCATGGATCCAGCCGATCGCCTGCGGCAACGTGGCCCACTCATGTGCGACATAGCCGGGCTTGCCCGGAGTCAGGTAGCGCTTGAACACGTCTTTCGTTTCGCGGGCGACGCCGGCCTCGACCAGCCAGCGCGCAAAGTG
This sequence comes from Aromatoleum sp., assembly GCA_010365205.1. Classification (GTDB taxonomy): domain Bacteria; phylum Pseudomonadota; class Gammaproteobacteria; order Burkholderiales; family Casimicrobiaceae; genus CAIWHR01. Next base: position 3,133 of record JAAFGU010000004.1, read on the forward strand.
CGTGCGCGAGACGAGGCGTTCACTGGTCACGTGCTTCAATGCGCCCTCATAGGCGCCACGGATGCCGGCCGCGGCCAGTGAATCGCCGATGCGCCGTGCACGGCCCGAGCGGCCGCTGCGTATCGTTTCGAGGCCCTGTGTCAGGGTCGGGTCGGCGGGATCGATGCCCAGCGCGACGACGTGAATCGTCTGGCCTTCCCAACTCACCGACACCTCGGCGCCGCAGATGAGCTTGATACCGGCGGTCGCCGCCGCGGCCCGGGCTTCGGCCAGTCCGCCGACCTCGTCGTGGTCGGTGAGGGCCAGAACGTCAACGCCATGGGCGGCGGCGCGGGCGACGACGGCAGCCGGCGCGAGCAGCCCGTCCGAATATGTCGAATGGCAATGGAGGTCGAAGCGGGGCATCGGCTGCAGACACGCCTCGAAATCGCGGCGCCTTGAGATAACTGCTTGATTCTAGCAGAATAGCGGGTTTTCCCCCGCGCCGCCGCGTTTGTCGCGCCGGCGCGCCCACCAAGCGACCCTCGTGCTCACCGCCGCCAACATCACCATGCAGTTCGGGGCCAAGCCCCTGTTCGAAAACATCTCCGTCAAGTTCGGCGGGGGCAACCGCTACGGGCTCATCGGCGCCAACGGTTGCGGCAAGTCCACGCTGATCCGGATTCTCGGCGCCGAGCTCGAGCAGTCGGCAGGCAGCGTGTCCCTCGATCCCAACGAACGTCTCGGGAAACTGAAACAGGACCAGTTCGGCTACGAAGACGTCCGCGTGCTCGACGTGGTGCTGATGGGCCATGAGGAGATGTGGCGGGTGAAGGAGGAGAAGGACGCGATCTACGCGAATCCGCACTCGACCGAGAACGACTATGTGCACGCGGCCGAGCTCGAATCGCGCTTCGCCGAATACGACGGCTACACGGCCGAAGCCCGCGCCGGCGAACTCCTGCTCGGAATCGGGGTCGGCACGGAACTGCACGAAGGCCCGATGAGCGCCGTGGCGCCGGGTTGGAAATTGCGCGTCCTGCTGGCGCAGGCGCTGTTCTCCGATCCGGACATCCTGCTGCTCGACGAACCGACCAACAACCTCGACATCAACTCGATCCGCTGGCTGGAGGACGTGCTGAACCAGCGCTCCAGCACGATGGTCATCATCTCTCACGACCGGCACTTCCTGAACAGCGTCTGCACGCATATGGCCGATCTCGACTACGGAACGCTGCGTGTGTACCCCGGCAATTACGACGACTACATGATTGCGTCGACACAGGCGCGCGCGCAGGTGCTGTCGGCGAACACGAAGGCGAAGGAGAAGATCGCGGATCTGCAGGAATTCGTCCGCCGCTTTTCCGCGAACAAGTCGAAGGCCAGGCAAGCGACGTCGCGGGCGCGCCAGATCGAGAAGATCAAGGTCGAGGATGTCAAACCCTCGTCGCGGCAGAATCCGTACATCCGCTTCGACCTCGACGTGAAACAGAAGCTGCACCGGCACGCCGTCGAGATCGAGCATGTCGCGAAAGGCTGGCCCGGCCAGGCGCGCGAACTTTTCGCGAATCTCGACCTGATCGTCGAGGCCGGAGAGCGGATCGCGATCATCGGCCCCAATGGCGCGGGCAAGACGACATTGCTGCGGACGCTCATCGGCGAGCTCGCACCCGACGCCGGCAAGGTCAAATGGGCCGAGCGGGCCAATCTGGGCTATTTCATGCAGGACCAGACCGCCGCATTCGATGTCGACTGCACCGTCGCGGAGTGGATGCGGGAATGGGCGCAGGAAGGTGACGACGAGCAGATCGTGCGCGCCACACTGGGCCGGCTCCTGTTCACCGGCGACGATGGGGCGAAGCAGGTGCGGGTGCTGTCCGGCGGCGAGAAAGGTCGGATGCTCTACGGCAAGTTGATGCTGACGCGGCCCAACGTGATGTTGCTGGACGAACCCACCAACCACATGGACATGGAGTCGATCGAGTCGCTGCAACTTGCGCTGGAGCGGTACACCGGCACGCTGATCTTCGTCTCGCACGACCGCCAATTCGTTTCGGCGCTCGCCACACAGGTGATCGAGCTCGGCGAAGCCCTGCCGGTCCACTTCGTCGGCAACTACGAGGATTATCTGGGGACCAAAGGCGTCGCATGACCGATCGCAGCGGGCGCCGTAGCAACAAATCGGCCATAATCGGCTGAAGCAGACGAACGGCCCTTGCGTCCGCCCGCGAAAGCAGTCGAAAATATGCCATTGGGATAGCTGCGCGGCGGGAACCGTGTTTCCGCGCGAATTGTGTAAGGCGACCGATCACGTGAAACTCTTCGACCGTGCTCTCAATCCGCGCGAAATCAGGCGACGTCTCGGCCTGAACCAGGAGCAGTTCTGGACGCAGATCGGCGTCACCCAGAGCGGTGGCTCGCGCTACGAAAGCGGACGCGAGATGCCGAAACCCGTGCGCGAGCTGCTGCGTCTCGTCCACGTCGAGCAGATCGACCTGTCGCAAGTCAAGCGCGTCGACTTCGAGATCATCAGCTATCTCAAGGAAGCGCATGCGGATCTTTATCGGAGCCTGCGCCGTGCGGTGAAGGGGCGCCACCGGACCGACGGCAGGGCGCCGCTGGCCGAAGGCGTGGCGGAGGCGCAGGCGGCCGCCGAAGACATCGAGCTCGTGCTCCCCGGGGATGCCCCGATTGGCGGCAGCCACTCGTCTTGAACGTCCCGGCGCCGGTTGAGGCGCGGTCGGCTCCTCCGTTGAACCCGCTGCGGCGGGTTCTTTCTTTTGCGACGCAACATCCCGCGCGAGTCTCGCGCAAATCACGGTAAAATCGCCCGTTCGCAGCATCGATTTGCGCGGCGCATCATGCCGTCGCGGTTTCAGAGGGAAGGACGAGAATGGGTGCCCAACAAAGAGTGATCCCGTTCGACGGCCTGCGCATGAGCGACGTCGAGCAGGTCGGTGGCAAGAACGCGTCGCTGGGCGAAATGATCAGCCAGTTGACCGGTGCCGGCATCCGGGTGCCGGGAGGCTTCGCGACGACCGCTCGCGCGTATCGCGAATTCCTCGATCATGAGGGTCTCGCCGGACGGATCGCTTCCCGTCTCGCAGGGTTCGACGTCGACGATGTCACCGAACTCGCGAGAGCGGGCAAGGAGATTCGTCGCTGGATCGCCGCCGCGCCGTTGCCGCCGGCACTCTCCGCCGAAATCGCCGCGGCGTACGCCGGCCTGACCACCGCTGCGCCGGATGCTTCATGGGCGGTGCGCTCGTCGGCCACCGCCGAAGACTTGCCCGATGCTTCCTTCGCCGGGCAACAGGAAACATTTCTAAATATCAAAGGACTAGATAACGTTCTTCATGCAGTGAAGGAGGTGTTTGCCAGCCTCTACAACGATCGTGCGATTGCCTATCGGGTGCATCAGGGATTCGCGCACGAAGACGTCGCACTTTCGGCGGGTGTCCAGCGAATGGTCCGCAGCGACGAGGGTGCAGCGGGTGTCATGTTCACGCTCGACACCGAGTCCGGGTTCGATCAGGTCGTCTTCATCACCGCGTCCTACGGCCTTGGCGAGACCGTCGTCCAGGGCGCGGTGAACCCCGACGAGTTCTACGTCTACAAACCCAATCTCGATGCCGGGCGCCCGGCGATCCTGCGCAAGACCGTCGGCGGCAAGGCGATCAAGATGGTGTTCGGTGATGCGCAGGCAGCCGGCACGTCGACCGTGACCGTGGACGTGGCCGACGAGGAGAGGCACCGGTTTTCGATTACCGATGCCGAGGCCGAGGAACTCGCCCGTTACGCGCTGATTATCGAGCGGCACTACGGACGCGCGATGGACATCGAATGGGGCCGCGACGGCGGCGACGGCAAGCTCTACATCCTGCAGGCGAGGCCGGAAACCGTGAAGTCGCGCGAGGGCGCCGGCAACCTGCGCCGCTACCGCCTGACGTCGACCTCCGAGGTACTCGCGAGCGGGCGCGCGATCGGCCAGAAGATCGGGCAGGGCATCGTGCGGCTGGTGAAGTCGGCTGCCGAGATGGACAGGGTGCAGGCCGGCGACGTGCTGGTGGCCGACATGACCGATCCTGATTGGGAGCCGGTGATGAAGCGCGCGGCGGCGATCGTCACCAATCGCGGCGGTCGCACCTGCCACGCGGCGATCATCGCCCGCGAACTCGGCATACCGGCCGTCGTCGGCTGCGGCGACGCGACGCGCGTGCTGCAGGAGGGCGACGCGGTGACGGTGTGCTGCACCGAGGGCGATACCGGTCACGTCTACCGCGGCATGCTGGGCGTCGAGATCGTCGAGGTCACCCTCGACCGCATGCCGCCCTCACCGACGAAAATCATGATGAACGTCGGCAACCCCGAACTCGCATTCGAGTTCCGCCGGCTGCCCAACGAAGGCGTCGGGCTCGCCCGGCTCGAGTTCATCATCAACCGCAACGTCGGCATCCATCCGAAGGCGCTGCTGGATCTCGATGGGCAACCGCCCGAACTGCAGCGTGAGATTCGCAAGCGGATCGGCGGCTACGCGAGCCCGACCGAGTTCTATGTCGGCAAGATCGTCGAGGGGGTCGCGACGATCGCCGCCGCGTTCTGGCCGAAGAAGGTGATCGTGCGCCTGTCCGATTTCAAGTCCAACGAGTATTCGAACCTCGTCGGAGGGCAGCGCTACGAGCCGCGCGAAGAAAATCCGATGCTCGGTTTTCGGGGCGCATCGCGGTACATTGCCCCGGAATTCCACGACTGTTTCGCACTCGAATGCGCGGCGATGAAGCGCGTGCGCGACGAGATGGGATTCACCAACGTCGAGCTGATGATCCCGTTCGTGCGGACGCTAGCCGAGGCGCAAAAGGTCGTCGCGCTGCTCAGGGCGGAGGGACTCGAGCGGGGGGCGAACGGCCTGCGCCTAATCATGATGTGCGAGATTCCGTCGAACGCGATCCTCGCCGATCGCTTCCTCGAGCATTTCGATGGCTTCTCGATCGGCTCCAACGACATGACGCAGCTGACGCTTGCCGTCGATCGGGATTCCGGCGGACCGATCGCGTCGACGTTCGACGAGCGCGACGATGCGGTGAAGGCGATGCTGTCGATGGCGATCAACGCGTGCCGCAAGGCGGGAAAATACGCCGGCATCTGCGGGCAGGGGCCGTCCGACCATCCCGACCTCGCGCAGTGGCTGGTCGCGCAGGGGATCGAGAGCATCTCGCTCAATCCGGACACCGTCGTCGCGACCTGGCTGCTGTTGGGCGGCCAACAGGCCTGAGGCCCGCGGCGCCCCGCCGCCCGCCGACTCTTGCTTCCCGCCGCGACGACGAGTTTGCGGTCTCACGGTGCATGGCCGCAGGTCCGCGCTTTCGCGCCGCGCTCGAATCGGCCTTTCGCCCTATTGACCGGGTCCGCCGTCGCGCGCGGAATTGACGGTGTGAAGACAGTGCCACGCCTTCGCCTCGAACCCCGTCCGTCGCGCGCCGCAGCCGCCATCATCGCAGCCGGTTGCGCGCTGACCGCGGCGTTGGTCATCGCGCTGCCGATGCCGCTGTCAGCGAAGATCGCGGCGGTCCCGGCGATTGTTGCCACGGCGATCGTCGGGGTTTCGCGCTGTTCGGGCCCAGGCATGCCGGCGCTGCTGCATGTGGGCGCCGACCGCCGGATCACCGTCACCGATCGCGGAGGGTGCTCCCGGAGCGGCGCGGTCCTCGACGACTCGTTCGTCGGAGCGCGCCTTGCCACGATCGTGTGGCGGCCGGACGGAGCGCGTGCGTGGTATCCCGCACGAACGTTGCTGGTCTTGCCCGACATGCTCGGGACGGACGATTTCCGACGCCTGCGCGTCCTGTTGCGCTACGGCCGGCCCGCCATCGAAGCGGGCAGTAACGGACTCGACGCCGGCTGACCCGCCAGCCACGCCTGCGCGTCGATGCGCGCGCCGCTTTCACTTTTCGGCTGCGCGCCCAGCAAATAGAGGTACAGCGGAACCAGCGCGTCCGGTGGCGGCAACGCCGTCTTGTCCTCGCCCGGGTGGCTCAGCATCCGCAACGGAGAGCGGATCGCACCGGGCACGACGGCGTTGACGCGCAGATTCGCGTGCGTCTCCCATTCGTCGGCGATCGTTCGGGTGAGCGCGGAAAGCCCGGCCTTCGCCGCCGCGTATGCGCCCCAGTACGCTCGCGGATCCTCGCCGCGCGCGTCGAGCGTGAACACGACGCAGGCGTCGGGCGCGGAGGTGAGGATCGGCATCGCGGATCGAGTCAATGCCATCGCCGCGGCGACGTCGACACGCCAGACGTCGAGCCATGCATCGAGCGACTGATGCTCGATCGGGCCGAGCGAGCCGAGAACCGCCGCGGTGTGGACCAGGCCGTCGAGACGCCCGAGCTGGCCGCGGATAGCCGCCGCCACGTTGCCGAAGTCGTCGGCATCTGCGGTCGAGAAATCCAGCGGCAGGATGCTCGGCTGCGGGTTGCCCGCGGCGACGATCTCGTCGTAAAGCGCCTCGAGCTTGCGCACGACGCGCGCGTGCAGGATGACCGTGGCGCCCCGTGCGGCGCAGGCAAGCGCGAGCGGGCGGCCGAGGCCGCCGGTGGCGCCGGTAATCAGGATGGCGCGGCCGTCGAGATCGATTCGATCGGCGCTGGCGGGGGCGGGAAGAGGCGGCATCAAAGCAAAGGAGAGCGCTTGCCCGGTGCGGCAACCAGGGTTGCGGCGCGAGCGGCGATGATAGCGGATCGTCGTCAGGCGCCCGGACGCACCGGCGGCAGCGAGCCTGGCGCGACAGTCGGCGCGAAATGACGACTCAGAATTCTGACCATCACGCCGGTCGTCCAGCCGAATGCGAATACTCCGGTCATCGCACACAGCGGCGCGAGGAGGCGCCATTCCGGCGGCAGCTTGATGTCCTCGTAGCCCAGCGTCGTGTAGGTGACGGCCGCAAGGTAGAACGAATCGCGCACGTTGGCGATGGCGCCGATGCCCGTGAACACGGCCGCCCAGACCAGCATTTCGAAAATGTGGGTGCCGAGCATCATGATGATCAGCGCGCCGAAGAACAGCTGGCGTTCGGGACCGCGCGCGGCGGCGCCGCCGCGACGGCCGTGATGCGCTGCGCGCAGCAGAACCAGGTACATCCCGGCGCCGTGGATAACCATCGCGACGACGAGCACCACCGCGCCGACTGCCACTTCCCATACCGGTTGCAACGACATCATCGAAATGACCCTGTTCTTCTGCGTTTCCGGATTCTGGCACGTCGGCACGCGTGAAGCGCTGCCCGTGAGCGTTGGTTTACTTGGGCTGCTCGGTACGTTATAATTTTAGCTTCGCCGTGGGGGTATAGCTCAGCTGGGAGAGCGCTTGCATGGCATGCAAGAGGTCAGCGGTTCGATCCCGCTTACCTCCACCACCGATAAAGCCGCGGCCTGAGCATTTTGCGGGCCGCGGTCGTTCCAAGGTCCCCATCGTCTAGAGGCCTAGGACACTACCCTTTCACGGTAGGTACGGGGGTTCGAATCCCCCTGGGGACGCCATTGCAATCTCCGGCACCGGTCGGTTAGCCGCATCTTGAGCGGCTCCGCCCTCCCGTAATCCGATTCCCGAGATCGGTCACGGCCGCAGCTTGTACAGCGAGTCGAGATCGGCGCACACCGGCGCTTTTGGATAGAAACCACGGGCATCGAGATCGGACGCTGTCGGATACGTTCACGCGATTGGCCGATCCGCAGCTGCCAAGCACGCGTTGAGGACCCTTCCGGTCGAACGAAAATCCCATCGTGCACCCCCATTCCGTGAGGCTCAGTGACATTCCGGTGGGCGAGCGCGTCTTCTTTGTCCTGCGGGATCCGCGGCTAATGGCGGTGTTTGCGCCGTCGGCCGGCTCGCCGAGGCGAGCGAGGACAGCGGGCACGTTGGGGGCGCCGGTGACGAAGGCAGTGATCCGCAGCTCGTCCCCCGCATCGGGCACTGGAGCAGCAATAATTCGTAGATGCGAGACTGCAGCATCGCCCAGGCGTAGCGGGCGGCGCAGCGGTCGGCCGGTGCGCCGGCGGGTTCTGGCGGGTTGGCGGGTGTTGCGGCCGGCGCGGTCGCCTCTGACACCGTGATCGGGCGGCGGGACCTCACGCTGCGACCTGCGCATTGGTTTCCTGCATCGATCCATTAAACGAACCGGCTTGCGCTAGCGCAAAGCAAGGCGCAAGGATTTCGGTGATCTTATGAGCGCGCGGAAAACCGGAAGGGCGATTGATATCGCCGGTTCCTCCATGCAACTCCGGGCGAGGCATAGGAAAATTACCGCCTCGTTGCCCGCCAGTACACCGCGACCGTTACGTCGCGATCGATCGTGTCGCAGGAGATTGGCAGGAGATGAAACTCGGTTTACTCGCGCATTTTTTCTCGGACCCCGTCGCCGGGGCCGAGGGGGTTCCGGCGGCCGGTGCGGCGCCGGCGCTTCCGCAGCGCACGCTTCGCGCAAAAGGGATTCTCGCGCTGCTCGCGATGGTGATCTACGTCGCGGTTTTCGCGCTCTACGTCGCGCACGGCCGGCAGGTGCTGGATCACATCGTCACGCAGCAGGAACAGATCCTCGACCGTCAGCGGGCACTCATCAAGGTCAACGCGGCCGTTGCGCACTCCGTCGTCGAGCTTCAATTTCAGCTCAATCGTCGACCGGGTGTGCCAGCCTATGGCGACATCGGGCTCGATTTCGCCGCCATCGAAGAGGGCTTGCCGGACCTTCGCCAGCGCTTTCCCGAAATCGTCCCCAACGTGGCCAGGTTCGTGGGGGATGTCTCCGCGCTGAATGCGGCGTGGTCGGCCGGAACGCTGACGGCACTGCGTAACAGCGCACAAGAGCTTGGCTCGCAACTGGAGCAGCTGGAAGACGGCCTCGGCGACCGCTATCATCTGCTTGCCCGACAATACCACGACGCGATTCAGCACACGTTCATTGTTTGGGTGGTCAGCAGCCTCGTGGGCATATTGCTGTTCGGGACTCTCGTGTCGATGTTTTTTACACGGCTTTCCACGGACATCAAATTGCTCGAATCGAGGGCGGTGGCGATCGTCGGCGGCTATCGCGGGCCGCCGCTCGAAATCGCGCGGCGCGATGAAGTGGGTGGGCTAATGCAGGCGGTCAACGGAATGCAGGCGGAGCTGCGCCGCTGGGAGCGGCAACAGGAGGTCTCCCGCCAGCAGCGCTTTCACCAGGAGAAGATGGCTGCCGTCGGTTCACTCGCGGCGGCCGTTGCGCACGAGGTCAACAATCCGATCGCCGCGATCGTCGGCATTGCCCAACATCTGATCCTCACTGCGGGGACGTCTCCATGGGCTGGCAGCGCGGCAAGTCGTGACGAGGCCGAGCTCATACTCACGCACGCCGAGCGCATCGCGTCGATCATGCGGCAGGTCGCCAGTCTCACTGCGCGCCATTCGCCACAACCGGAGTTGCTCGATTTGAACTCACTCGTGGAGGCGACATGCAACTTCATCAGCTACGACAAGCGCTTCGATGGCATCGAACTCGCGACCGAACTCGCGACTGACCTGCCCGCGGTCAACGCCGTCGCCGATCACCTGACACAGGTGCTGATGAATCTGCTGATCAATGCCGCTGATTCGATGGAAGGCGTCAAGGGCCGCACGCGGCGCATCGATGTCTCGACAGCGGCCGCGGAAGGCGGCATGCTGCTTTCGGTGACCGACAATGGCTGCGGGATCGGACCCGCGGTGCTAGCACGGGTGTTCGACGAGTTCTTCACCACGAAGCCGGTCGAGAGGGGGGGCGGCATCGGTCTGTACCTCTGCAAGTCGCTGATCGAGCAGAACGACGGTCGAATAGCGCTGGAATCCACGCCTGACATCGGCACGACCGCGCGCTGCTTCGTGCCATCGTCATATCGGCACCGGGCCGCGGCGTAAACGGGCACCGGGATCATGCATGTGCTCGTCGTCGACGATGAACCAGCCCTCCGGCAGATCCTCTCCGCTGCGGTCGGCAGGGGCGGCTATTCGGTCGACGAGGCCGCGGGCGTCGTCGAAGCCAGGGCAAAGCTCGCACGCGGCGACGTCGACGTCGCGCTGTGCGACATCAAGATGCCCGACGGAAGCGGAATCGATCTCGTCCGCGAGAGCCGCGCCGCCAACATCGACACCGCGTTCATCATGGTGACGGCGTTCGCGTCGGTGGAAACGGCGGTCGAGGCCCTGCGCGCCGGTGCGTTCGACTACATCATCAAACCGGTGCGCAACGAAGAAGTGCTGAACCGGCTGGCGCAGATCGCGGCGCTGCGGGGATTGCGGCAAGAGAACAAGGCGCTGCGCCGGCAGGTGAGGGAACGCTCGCCGGTCTACCGCTTCGGCTCGCCGGGGATGCTCGAGGTGGAGCGACTGGTCCGAAAGGTCGCGCCCACGACCGGCACCGTGTTGATCACCGGAGAGAGTGGCACTGGAAAGGGTGTGATCGCGCGCCTCATCCACGAGCTCAGCGACCGCAGCGAGCGGCCGTTCCTGTCGGTCAATTGCGCCGCGATTCCCGAGCAGCTTATGGAGAGTGAATTTTTCGGCCACACGAAGGGCGCGTTCACGGGCGCGGATCGGGGCCGCAAAGGCCTGCTGCTGGAAGCCGATGGCGGCGCGCTGTTCCTCGACGAGATCAGCGAGCTGCCCCTCCCGATGCAAACGAAGCTGCTGAACGTGATCGAGGACAAAGGCGTCCGGCCGGTAGGCAGCGAGCAGGTGCGCAACGTCGATGTTCGGATCATCGTTGCCACAAACCGCGTCCTTCCGGAACTGGTCAAGGAAGGCCGGTTCCGTGAAGATCTGTTTTTCCGGCTCAGCATGTTCCAGATTGAGATTCCACCGCTGCGCGAGCGGCAGGCGGACATGCGGGGGCTGATCCGGTTTCTGCTGCTCGTGCACGGCAACCGGAACGGGACCGCGCTCGACATCGACCCGGAAGCCGAGGAGGTGCTGCTCGCGTATCGCTGGCCGGGCAACGTTCGCGAGCTCGAGAACGTGATCCAGCGCGCGTGCATCCTCGCGGAAGACAATTACATTACGGTTGCCGACCTGCCTTCCGCGATTGCAGCCGCGACTTCACCGCGACCCGTCGCCGGCACCTCGGCAGACGCCAAGAGTCACCTTCGCGACCGCCTGCGCAATTTCGAGGCCGACATTCTGGCATCCGCGATCGAAGAGGCCGGCGGTGATCGCAAACTTGCGGCGCAAGCTCTCGGGATCAGCCTTTCGAGCCTCTATCGCAAGCTCGACGAAATGGGCCACGCTTGATTCGGCATGGTGCAAACTATCGGCTCACGAGACACCGGTGGATGCGCTGCCGGACGCGCCAATGGCCCATGCGATCCAACGCGCCGAATGCCAGGCGCTGTCGACAACAGGAGATGCAATGAGTAACGAAATCATGGAATCCGGCCTTAGGGCGGGCCGCGTGACCGCGCTGGCGGTTAGCGCAGCCTTGGTCGTCCTGCTCGCGAGCTGCGCGACCGCGCCGCCGCCCGAGATGAAGCGCCTGGTCTGGCCCGCCCCGCCGCTGCCCACCCGCATCGAGTTCGTCCGCTCGCTCTTCAGCGAAGAGGATCTCGGCCGCGACGCGACGTTCGACGAGAAGTTGGTCGAGTTTCTCGCCGGCAAGAAGCCGCCGGCCAACCGCATCGCCGAGCCGATGGGCCTCGCCGTATCCGACGACGGCAGCCGTCTTTACGTAGCGGACTACGCCCAGCTCGCCGTGTTCGTGTTCGATTTCACGCAGAAGAGCTTCGTCAAGATCGGCAGGGACGCGCCGCTCGGCCGGCCGGTCGGCGTTGCGCTCGATGGGCAGGAAAACCTGTACGTCGTCGAGCAGGAGAAGAAGGGCGTGAGCGTGTTCAACCGGAAAGGCGAGTTCATCCGGTTCTTCACCGACCCCTCGGTCGAGAAGCCCGGCGGCATTGCCATCGACCGCGCGCGCGGCAAGATCTACGTCGCCGATACGGCGCACACCAAGTCGGAGGAGCACACGGTCAAGATCTTCGATCTGGAAGGGAAACTCGTCGGCTCCCTGGGCCACGGCAAGGGGTCGGGCGAGGGACAGTTCCTCTTTCCGACGTATGTGTCGGTAGACCCCCAAGGGAACGTCTACGTGACCGACACGCTGAACTCGCGGGTCCAGCAGTTCGACGCGGACGGAAAATTCCTCAAGCGTTTCGGCGAGCGAGGCAACAGCTGGGGCATGTTCGACAAGCCGAAGGGCGTCGCGTCCGACAGTTTCGGCAACCTGTACGTCGTCGATTCGGGCTGGAGCAACGTCCAGATTTTCAACCCGAAAGGGCAGGTGCTGCTGTTCTTCGGCGGGCGCGGGCCGATTCCCGGAATGCTGCAGAATCCGGCGCCGATCGCGATCGATGCGAAAAACCGGATTTACGTCGGCGACTACCTCAATCACCGCGTCGAAGTCTATGATCTCGTGAACACGACCGTCGACGACAGCTTCCTCGTGCCACCGGTCAAAGCCGGCCCGGCGGCGCCGGCCAAGGGCCCGGGCAGCAATTGACGGGCGGCGCACTGTCTCCGACGCGGTTGCCGTGGGTACACAAGCAAGGGTGGGCGTTCCGGGGGCGCCCGCTCTTGAGCGCGACAGGTCGAGCGGCAGCGGCATGCGCTCGTCCAGGCGCGCCGCGTTGCGTTTCGCAAGCAGGCTAGTCCGGCTTGGATGCATAATCGCCGCGGCGTCGTACGCAGGCGCGCTACTCCTGAGCGGCTGCACGTCGCCGCCGCCGGTGGTGTTGGCGCTGTTCGACACGACTCCGCCCAAGCATCGGGTCCATTCGCCGCGCCGCCCGCCGTACGAGACTCCCAAGCCGCCGCCGCCGGTGGACGTGCAGGAAGAGGCTCCGCAAATCGATTGGGCGGCGCTGCTGGACCAGCTGCCGAAGGAGGCCGCCGGCGGCACCGACTGGGTGCGCGCGCTCAACGAAGGGCTCATCAAGCCCAAACCGGGTCTCGACGCCAGCGCCGAGGACCAGCCCGCGCTCGACCTCGATGTGGAACTCGTGCCGCGCGACGCGCCGGATTTCAAGGCGACGTATCCGCACAAGCCGCATACGCAGATCCTCGCCTGCGCGAACTGCCATCCGGCGATTTTCCAGATGGAAAAAGGCGCCGATCCGATCACGATGGAAAAGATCTTCGCCGGCGAATACTGCGGGCGCTGTCACGGCAAGGTCGCATTCGACGTGGCGACCGGCTGCCCGCGCTGCCATCTGGCGATGCCGCGATGATCCGCACGTTGCTCCACATCGCGCTTGCGGCGTGCGCGGGCGCACTCTTTGCAGCCGCCGTATCCGCCGAAGTCGGCGACATCGCGTTCAAGCGCGATGGCCCGGGTACCGACGACGTTCCCGCCGCCACGTTTCCGCATTTCGTGCACCGGATGCAGTTCAAGTGCTACGTGTGCCATGAAGACATTTTCGTGATGAAGGCGGGCGCGAACGCGATGACGATGGACGCGATCCAGGACGGCAAGTTTTGCGGCGCCTGTCACAACGGGAAGGCGGCCTTTCAGGCCACGTTCAACTCATGCCCGCGCTGCCATCGGCCGCTATGATGGGGCCGTGGCGGCTGCCGGGCATCGCGATGCTGACGGTGCTGGCGCTGCTAGCTTCGCGAAGCACCGTCGCGCAGTCGTGGGAGGACTTTCATCTGGGCGCGTGGGAAGGGGCGCTCCAACTCGGCTACGGCGTCGACCGGGAGCGATTGCGCTCTCCCGACAGCACCGCCAACACGGAATTCTCCCGACGCCGCGCGGACGAGCAACTGACAGTACGCAACCGGGGATTCTTCTTCGTCGATCCGCGGCTCTTCACCGGAGACCTGGGGCTCACGTTCGGCTTGGTGCAGGAGCGCGCACGCAGCGGCGATACGCACCAGTCGCGCAACGGGACCCTGGCCGGTTACGCGTTCGACGCGACGCTTTTCGGCGAGTTGCCCTACAATGGCAGGCTCTACGCCAACCGCAACCAGACCATCGTGACGCAGCCGTTCGGCCGCACCGAGATCGCGTTCGACAATCGCGGCGCCACGGTCCGGCTGCGCGAGGACAGCCCGTTGCGCGACCTTGGCTTTCCCTATTTCAGCGCGAGCCTGCGAGCCGAACAGCAGGACACACGGGAGAAAACGACCAGCGTTCTCGGCCAGTCGTTCCGGCGCGACGAACAGCAGAACACGCTCGCCCTCGACGGGCACAAGGGCTTCGAAACAGCGGATCTCGACCTCCGCTACGAGTTCAACGGTCTGCACGACCGCGAGTTCGCGCGCTCGGATTTCCAGAGCCAGACGGCGAGGCTCGACTACAGCGCGGACTTCGGTCCCGCGCTGAACCGCCGCTCGGATTCGCATCTGTCCTACTACACGCGCAACGGCGTCAGCCCGTTCAGCCTTCTGACCGCGGACGAACATCTGCGCATCGATCACCTGGACAATCTGTCGACGGGCTATCGCTACCTGCTCGCGCGCTCGGACACGCAGACGGGAACCAGCACGAGCCACAGCGGCAACTTCGACGTCCGCTACGAACCTTTCCGCAACCTCGATACCGATGCCCATCTGTCGGCCTTGCGTCAGGAACTGCCCACCGGCAAGCGCGATACCTACGCGTCGCAGCTTGCCATCCAGTATCGCCACGGCCTTCCGTGGAACGGCACGTTGGCGGCACGGGTCGGCGGGCGCTACCAGATCGACGACAATCGACTGACGGCGTCGCGGATCGGCGTCACCGACGAAGCGCAGGCCGCTCCCCAATTCCTCGGTGCCGGCGCCGGATTCCCGCTCGACCAGCCGTTCGTCGTCGCGTCCTCGATTGTCGTCGTCGACACACGCGGCGGGACGCGCCTGCCGACCACGTTCGGGCTCGACTACGAAATCGTCGCCGAAGGCAATCTCACGCGCGTCCTTCCGTTGCCGACGAGCGCCGTCATCCAGCCCGGCGACCCGCTCGCGGTGAGTTACACCTACGAACTCGATCCGAGCCTGCGGTACAGCACCACGTCCGGTTCGGCGAGCATCAGCCTGGATTACGGCTGGATCGCCGTTTCGTACGCGCACGAGCAGTCGAATCAGGCGCTGATTTCCGGCCAGGACAGCCGGTTTCTCGACGACGTGCGCAGGGACAGCGCCGAAGTCGATCTGCGCGGCTCGTGGAACGCGCTCGACGGTCAGGCGGGAGCGGACTACGTACGCTACGATTCGACGCGGCTCGCGTACGACCAGCAGCGCTACAGCGGGCGCTTCACTTACCGGCCGGCTCGCAGCGTGACGCTCGCGTTCAACGCCGACAGGACCCTGACCCGTTTCACGCTGCCGTTGCACCGGACCGATGCGCTGTCCACGCAGCTTACGCTCGATTCGTACCAGGGCGCCTGGACGACGACGGCGCTCGTGGGCCGGCGCACGTACAAGGACAGCCTGCAGCCGACGGAGACCATCAACGAAGCGCGCGTCAGAACGCGCCTTGCGTACGGCAAGCTCGACTTCGCGTCGACGTTGACGGCGAGCGAGCGCACGCGCGGCGGATTCCAGACGTTCAACTGGGCGGTGGACCTGGTCGCCGTCAGGCGATTCTGAGGCCGGCATGCGACGACTCTCTTCCGCCCCGTCGATGGCGATGGTGCTGTTGCTGGTTGCGACGGGCTGCGGCGCGCCCGGGGCCCCGAATCTCGCGGGCGACGGCGTCGCCGTCAGTCCCGTTTGGCCCCCGGCGCCGGCGCAGTCGCGCATCCGCTTCGAGCGCAGCATTTCCGGGCCGGGCGACCTCGGCATCGCGAGGCCCCTGTTCCGGCGCATGATCGACGCCTTCGTCGGCCGCGGCGACGAGCGCTTCGTCCGGCCGACCGGCGTCGCCGAGCTCGATGGCGTCCTCTATGTCGCCGATCCGGGAACCCCCGCGTTGTGGATTCTCGATTCCTCACACAACCGCTATGCGAGGATCGACGAGGCCGGGGGCACCCGCCTTGTTTCGCCGGTCGCGGTCGCGCTGCGCCCGGATGGTGCGGTCTTCGTCGCGGACAGCGTCCTGAAAAAGGTGTTGCTTCTCGACCGGGACGGGAAGCTCATCCGGGTCGCCGCGGAGCAGGATCTCGAGCGGCCGGCCGCATTGGCGTTCGACGCGGCAGGCGAGCGGCTCTATGTCGCGGATTCGGCACGCCAGCGCATCGCGGTCTACGCGGCCGACGGCACGCTCAACGGCGCGTGGGGCCGCGCGGGCGCCCTGGACGGCGAGTTCAATTTTCCGACGCATCTCGCGCTCGATCGCACGGGGACGCTGCTGGCGACCGACGCGCTCAACTTTCGCATCCAGGCGTTCGACCGGAACGGGCGATTTCTCTGGAAGTTCGGCCGCCATGGCGACGGCTCGGGCGATCTCGCGGCGCCGAAGGGTCTCGCCGCCGACAGCGCCGGACACGTGTACGTCGCCGATGCGTTGTTCGACGGCGTGCAGGTTTTCGAGCGCGACGGCGCCTTCCTGCTCGCGTTCGGCGACAGGGGAACGCAGCCAGGCCAATTCTGGCTGCCCGGAGGGCTGTTCATCAATGCGCAGGACCGGATCTTCGTAGCCGACGGTTACAACCGGCGGATACAGGTGTTCGCCGTCGTTGCGGGTGCGGGCCCGGAGCCGGACCAGTGACGATGCCGACGCACGCTCCGGCAACGAGGGCGAAAGCGGATTCCCCGGGACGCGAACGCGTCGCGCGGAGTCGGCGCGTCGCCGCCGCGTGGCTGCTGATCGCCGCCGCGGTTGCCGCCCCCACGTCGACGCATGCGCAGACGCAGATCGCCCGCACAAAGCACAATCTGGTTGCGACAGGCCCGGGCACGATTCGCAGCGACGAGCCGGCCGGCACCTGCGTCTTCTGCCATACGCCGCACAACGCCACTCCGACGCGCGGGCTTTGGAATCGCAACCTGCCGGCCGTCACGTATCGGCTCTACGAGAGCAGCACGTCGCAGGGGCAGCTTCAGCAGCCGACCGGCAGCTCGCGACTGTGCCTGTCCTGCCACGATGGCGTCCTCGCGATGGCAAACCTGCGCGTGCCGCCGAAGGGCGCGCCGACCGCGCTCGGGCCGCTCACCGGACCGACCGCGTTTGGCAGCGACCTTTCGCACGGTCACCCGGTATCGTTCGTGTACGACAGCGCACTTGCGCTCAAGCGCGGCGATCTCGCCGATCCTGTCGCGCTGCCCTCGGCGATTCGCCTGGACGACAAGCGCGAGGTTCAATGCGCAAGCTGCCACGATCCTCACGACGACCGCCAGCCGAACTTCCTCCGTATGGACAACCGTTCCGGCGCGCTGTGCCTGTCCTGCCATCGCCCACGCAACTGGAGCGGGTCGGCGCATGCGACGTCGAGCGCCACGTGGAACGGCATCGGGACCAACCCGTGGCCGCCGGGCGCCTTCGCGACCGTCGCGCAAAACGCCTGTTTCAACTGCCATCGCCCGCACGCTGCCGCATCTCCGCAGCGGCTGCTCGCACAGGCCGCGGAGCCGGCGAACTGCACCGTCTGTCACGGCGGCGGCGTCGCGTCGAAGAACATCGAAGCCGAGTTCCTCAAACCGCTCCATCACCCGATCGAGGTGAACCAGTGGGTCCACGAACCCGGTGAGAATCCGAACACGATGCCAGGGCACGTCGCCTGCGCGGATTGCCACGACCCCCATGCCGCGGGCAGCGCGCCGCTCGGCGCGTCCGGGCGGCTGCAGGGCGTATCGGGCCTCACGCTGAGCGGGTCTTTGATCGCGCAGGCGAGCTTCGAGCACGAGGTCTGCGCCAAATGCCACGGCGTGAGGGAGCCGACGACACCGGGCATCACGCGCCAGAGCGGCACGCGGAACATCCGCGTCAAGATCGACCCCGCCAACCGCTCCTACCACCCTGTCGCGACGTCCGGCCTCAACCGGACGATCCTCGGTCTCGAGCCGGGATACACGGCGTCAAGCGTCATCACGTGCACAAGCTGCCACAACAACGACGACTGGACCCCGGCCGGCACGAGGCCGCGCGGCCCGCACGGCTCGCGCTACGAGCCGATCCTGGGCTGGCAGTACCAGACGAATGATCCGGCGGTGGAGTCCATCCAGAACTACGCCCTCTGCTACCAGTGCCACAACCGCGGATTCCTGCTCGGCAATCAGGCTGGAACCTTCCGTCACAAGGGCCACGTCGTCGACAAGCGCGTGTCGTGCGCGGTGTGCCACGACGCGCACGGCTCGCGTCAGAATGCGCATCTGATCGACTTCATGCGGCGCGATCGGACCGGCAAACCGGTGGTCAGTCCGTCGAGCACGCAGCGCCGGCTGGAGTACATCTCGCTCGGGGCCGGCCGCGGCCAGTGCTACCTCGTTTGCCACGGCGTGAACCACGAGCCGAAGAGCTACCCGTGACGCGGTGATCGTCCGCGCCGGGGTTCGAATCGGTCCGGCGGGCAGCGTTCGATGCCCGGAGCGAAGGGGCCGGCCTCGCCGGCTTTTTTCTGTGCGCTCGGCGTTCCCGACCGGCGGCGATCGTGCCGCACTGGGTGGGGCGCCAATTCCCAATTCCAGTAAACGCCAACGATCCCTTTCCCAGTCCTCGGAAACCCGGGCGCGCATCCGTGCGAGTCGCGTTCGACGCCGCCGCAGCTTCCACCGACGTCATGCCCGGAAAAAACAGAGGGAACAAGGGGTTGTCGGGAACGGCCGATGACGGTCCGCGACCGGCATGTGACCGCTCGATGCGTGGCACGCCGCGTGCTAGCTGTACCTGTGAGATTGGCGGATGTCGCTCGACGCTCGCCTTGATCGTGGAATCGAAGCAAAGGGTTGCTTAACTTCAAACAAGCGTCGGATCGAGTGCATGGCCTTGACGCAGGTCAAATCGTCACAGCGGGATTGGATCTACATTGCATCCTTCGAGCGTTTCATCCGACCGTCGTTGGCGCACACCATTGAAAGGGAGAACCACCGTGAAGCTGTCCAGAGTGAAGATGTTGGCGCTGGCTGCATTGTTCCTGTCACCCGCGATCGCATGGGCGGCCCCCGGGGACGGTCTATTGGGCACTGACCACGATTTTGCGAGCGGCTTGGGCGCCCAAACTGCCGGGGTACCGGTTGGCTTGTGCACCTTCTGCCACACACCGCACAAGGCGATGTCAACGCTGCTGCTGTGGAACCACACGCTTTCCTCGGCCACATTCAATTGGGATGTACCCACGACGACTGCCGGAACCAACTTTCCCACGATTCTGGGCCCATCGTATAAAGGCGCCACCGCGAAGTGTTTGAGCTGCCACGACGGTAGCGTCGCGATAGGCGATATCGCCTGGTTCAAGGAGACAAATTACCCTGGTGGCACCGGTTTGAGCACCTTCAAAATGAGCAGCGAGCCAAGCCATCAGGTCGGCGGCGGGGGAGCCATGGCGGGGAACCATCCGGTCGCCATGCCCTACCCCTACAACAATGCGGCGAACACCTATAACGCCAGCACAACGGGCCCCGCGGCCACATTGGGGGAATGGCAGGCCGATCCCACGCTGTTAGCCTCAAGCAAAATCCGCCTGTTCAATGACAACGGCAGCGGGGCGATCAGTGCCGGGGTGGTGGCGGGAAAGACCGGTATCGAGTGCTCGACCTGTCACGATCCGCACAACAAGGCGGCGGTCGACGAAATGTTCCTGCGTGGCATGATCACCGGCAGCACGCAAGGGGACGGCTACCTCTGCCTGCAGTGCCACAAGAAGTAGGGATTGGCTGAACATCCGTTCGGGGGGTTGGCGGCGTGCCGCCAGCCCTTTTTCCATGTGTGTTGCGAAGAAACAAAACCGGAGACCCAAATGAGCAGGCAATTCGTTGCTGTTGGAATCGCCGTCGCGATGGCGCTTTCGTCGACGGCAGCCCGCGCGGCGCT